>CAMWRO010000173.1 GCA_947176615.1 uncultured Porphyromonadaceae bacterium | reverse complement strand
GCTTGTAAGGCAGACGCTCTGAACCAGCTGAGCTAAGCGCCCTTTCCCGTCGAAAGCGATGCAAAGGTACGACGTTTTTTTTTACCGACCAAATTTTTTCGCAATTATTTTTGAAAAAAATTAGATAAATTTTTTCGCGTTATGGTTAAGCGGTTGATTTATAGCGTATTGTTGATTTGTTGCTCACGGCGTCTAAAAATGTGCCATTGGTTAAAGTTTTCTTAATTCCGTCGAAACGTGCTTTAAGCCGTGTTTTTTTAGTATATTTGTGTATCGTAAACTCTAATTCATAACATAATGGCTAAAGTATTAGGTGCAGTCGAAATAAACAAGGAGCGGTGCAAAGGGTGCGACTTGTGTGTCGTGGCTTGCCCGTGTGATGTTTTGAGCCTCCAGCCTGAGGAGGTCAATGACCGTGGGTATCATTATGCGTTTGCGGCGGCAGCCGAGAAATGTATCGGTTGCGCGGCTTGTGCGACGGTGTGTCCTGACAGTTGCATCACTGTTTACCGCGTGGTGGAACGATAGGTGCGATTGTCATCTTTATTATTAAAATAGAAACAGGCAGAAATTCTGACATATAATATTACAGAATGGAAGAAGAAATCAGATTGATGAAGGGCAATGAGGCTGTGGCTCATGCGGCTATCCGCTACGGTGTCGACGGCTATTTCGGTTACCCGATTACGCCCCAGAGTGAGATACTTGAAACGCTTGAGGCTGAAAGACCTTGGGAGACGACCGGCATGGTTGTCCTTCAGGCCGAGAGCGAGGTTGCCGCAATCAACATGGTATATGGCGGCGCGTCGATGGGCAAGGCGGTGATGACTTCGTCGTCGAGTCCCGGTATCAGTCTCAAGCAGGAAGGAATTTCCTATATCGCTGCCGGCGAACTTCCGGCGCTTATTGTCAATTGTATGCGCGGTGGACCCGGTCTCGGAACGATCCAGCCTTCTCAGAGTGATTATTTTCAGGCTACCAAGGGTGGCGGTCACGGGGACTATCATCTGATTGTGCTTGCTCCCGCGACTGTTCAGGAGATGGCCGACTTTGTGGGGCTCGGTTTGGATCTGGCGTTCAAGTATCGCAATCCGGTCATGATGCTCGCTGACGGTGTCGTCGGGCAGATGATGGAGAAAGTCGTGCTTCCGCCTATGCGTCCGCGCCGCACTGACGAGGAGATTGCCGAGCAGTGTCCGTGGGCCGTTACCGGAAATCCTGAGGGCCGTAAGCCTAATGTGCTGACTACGCTTGAGCTTGATTCGGCCAAGATGGAGAAAAACAATGAACGTTTTCAGGAGACTTACCGTCTTATCGAGGCCAACGAGGTGCGCTATAAGGAGTTTTATACCGATGATTGCGACTATCTGATGGTTGCTTTCGGGTCGGTTGCCCGCATCTGCCAGAAGGCGATGGAGGATGCCCGCGAGCAGGGAGTCAAGGTGGGGCTTATCCGCCCCGTGACCTTGTGGCCGTTCCCTTATGACGCTATCCGCGAGGCTGCCCGCAATGCCAAGGGTGTGCTCTGTGTCGAGCTTAATGCCGGCCAGATGATTGAGGATGTTCGCTTGGCCGTGGGGCTTGACATCCCGGTGAAGCATTATGGTCGCATGGGCGGCATTGTCCTTGACCCGCAGGAGATTCTTGACGGGTTTTACAAGGAGTTTCCCGAGGCAAAGAAAATATAAATAACTCAATAGTTAAAGATTTATGACTCTTGACGAAATAAAAAAGGCCGAGAATATCGTTGCAGCCAAGCCTCGCTTGCTCAATGACAGCACGATGCATTATTGTCCGGGGTGTTCCCACGGCGTTGTTCACCGTCTTGTGGCCGAGGTAATCGAAGAAATGGGGCTGGAGCACAACTGTATCGGTGTCGCGCCTGTCGGGTGTGCTGTCTTTGCCTACAATTATATAGATATAGACTGGATCGAGGCTGCCCACGGGCGCGCTCCTGCGGTGGCTACTGCCGCCAAGCGTCTCAACCCGGCCCGCATGGTGTTTACCTATCAGGGCGACGGCGACCTTGCCGCTATCGGAACCGCCGAGGCGCTTCATGCATGTAACCGAGGGGAAAATATCGTGATTATCTTTATCAATAACGGTATTTACGGTATGACGGGCGGACAGATGGCTCCGACCACGCTGCTCGGGATGAAGACCGCGACTTGCCCCTACGGCCGTCGTGCCGACCTCAACGGCTACCCGCTTGCCATCTCGCCGCTTATCGCGCAGCTTGACGGTTCGTGTTATGTCACCCGTCAGGCCGTCCACACCGCCGCCGCTGTCAAGAAGGCCAAGAAGGCTATACGTCATGCCTTTGAAAACTCGATGGCGGGACGCGGGACGTCGCTCGTGGAGATCGTAGGCACCTGCAACTCGGGCTGGAAAATGACACCCGCGCAGGCCAACGAATGGATGGCCGAGCACATGCTTGAAAAATATCCTCTCGGAGATATTAAGGACACCACAAAGGAATAATCGACATGAAAGAAGAAATAATCATAGCCGGTTTCGGCGGACAGGGTGTGTTGTCAATGGGCAAGATTCTGGCATATGCCGGACTGATGGATGGTCTGGAGGTGACGTGGATGCCTTCCTATGGCCCTGAACAGCGTGGTGGCACTGCCAATGTTACTGTCGTGCTCAGCGACCGCGAAATAAGTTCGCCGGTACTCAATACGTTTGACACAGCCGTGATTCTGAACCAGCAGAGTCTTGACAAGTTTGAACCGAAGGTAAAGCCGGGCGGAACGCTGATTTATGATCCTTACGGAATCCACCGTCTTCCCACCCGCACTGACATAAGTATCATTTCTGTCAACGCTATGGAGGCAACCCTTGAGCTGAAAAATTCCAAGGCTTATAACATGGTGCTCCTCGGCGCGCTGCTCAAGTCGCGCGGCCTCGTGCCCATCGACGCGGTGATGAAGGGGTTGAAAAAGACCCTTCCGGAGCGTCATCACCACTTGCTGCCGCTCAACCATGATGCAATCCTCAAAGGGATGGAGCTTGTGAAGTGAAAAATTCATAATGCACAGTTCATAATGCACAGTGCATGATTCATAATGCATAATCTGTGGCTTGTTATCGGGCCATCGATTATGCATTATGTATTTTGAATTATGAATTACAAATAATTATGACTATCTTTGCAAAAAAATTTCCCGCTTAATATGGATCAGGAATTAAAGAAAAATCTTGCAAACGACCCAGACGGTCTTCTGACTTATGAATATATCGCCAACCACATAGGCAGTTGTGACGATATAATGGATGACCTTGTCGACAACATGATACTGGTGGATACAACCGGCCAATTTCTTGTCAGTGCCGCCCGCTATCTTTATGCCATAGACCCTGAAAAATACTCGGCTCGTATCAACAGGCTTATCGCCACAGCAATAGAGAAAGACCGAGAACGCCGATACATCGGCGATCTGCTACAGAGCATCTGGGGGGCCGACTATGCCGACCGTGTGGATGAGCTCAACAGCACCGACGATAATTTCCGTCGCATCTACAAGCGCATGTTCCCCGTTGCCGGCCTTTAAGTTTCCTGCAAAACGAAATGAAACGTATTATATTTACCCTGTTCGCCGCGTTGTTTATTGCGGCGACAGTTGTTTATGCCAAGAACGATAAATCAAAAGAAAAAACAATGGCTACTGCTGAAAACGGCGACGTGAAAGTTCTCGTCAAGACTACCGAGGGCGATATCACCATTCTTCTGTATGGTAACACCCCTGCCCACCGTGACAATTTCGTGAAATTGGTCAAAGATGGATATTACAACGATGTTTTGTTTCATCGCGTGATTGACAAATTTATGATTCAGACCGGTGATCCCGACTCGAAGGGCGCGCCTGCGGGGAAACGTCTCGGAATGGGTGGTCCCGGCTATGAAATCGATGCCGAAATCCTGTGTCCCGAGCATTTTCACAAACGTGGTGCGCTTGCCGCCGCCCGCTCCGGCGACGAGGTGAACCCCGAGCGCAAGTCAAGCGGGTCGCAGTTCTATATCGTGACCGGCAAGACTTTCAGCGAAGGTCAGTTGAAGCAGATGGAACGCCAGATGGAGATGGGCCACAAGCAGGATGTGTTCAACCGTCTTGCAAGTGAGCATCGTGCTGAAATCATGCAGATGCGCCGCAACCGCGATGCCGAAGGGCTGCGGATGCTGCAGGACTCTCTTGCTGCCGAGACCGAGAAGATTACGGCCAATGACACCGTCGGGTTCACTGCTGAACAGCGTCAGGCTTATACCACTGTCGGTGGCGCGCCTCATCTCGACGGCACCTACACTGTTTTTGGCGAGGTTGTTGACGGAATGGATGTGGTTGATCGCATCGAAAAGGCCGCTACCGATGCTGCCGACCGTCCTACCCGCGACATCAAAATCATTTCGATGAGCCTACTCTGACCTGTTATGATAAAATTTACCCGCCACACTCTTGACAACGGTCTGCGGATAGTCCACAACTATGATCCGTCGACAGCGATGGTTGCTGTCAACGTGCTTTACAACGTGGGGTCGCGTGACGAGTCGGCTTCCATGACCGGACTCGCGCATCTTTTTGAGCATCTGATGTTTGGCGGGTCTGAGAATATTCCCGATTTCGATGCGGCGATAGAGAATGCCGGAGGCACCGACAATGCATGGACGAGCGCTGATTTTACCAATTTCTACGACATGGCTCCGGCGTCCAATGCCGAGACGCTGTTCTGGCTTGAAAGCGACCGCATGCTCAGTCTGTCGTTCAGTCCGCGCGCGCTTCAGGTGCAGAAAGGGGTTGTCATAGAGGAGTTCAAGGAAACGCATCTCAACCGCCCATACGGCGACTTGGGACACTTGCTCCGCGATCTGCTTTACAAGACTCATCCTTATCGCTGGCCCACTATCGGACTGGAGATTTCCCACATCGAGAAGGTCACTATCGATGACATCAAGAATTTCTATTTCTCCCACTATGCGCCCAACAACGCTGTCCTTGCCGTCAGCGGAAACATAACTGCCGACGAGGCCATGCGTCTCGCCCGCAAGTGGATGGGCCCGATTCCGCGCCGCGAAATCGCGCCGAGATTGTGGCATCCCGAGGCTCCGATAACCGAGCCTCGCCGCCGTGTGGTCCATGCCCGCGTCCCGCAGGCCATGGTCGTGGTCGCGTTTCCCATGCCGGCCTACGGCAAAGCGGGGTATCTCGAATGTGACATACTGACCGACATCCTTGCCGCGGGTCGTGCGTCGCGTTTTTTCCGCCGGCTGGTGATGGGGACCGACATTTTTACCGATGCCGATGCCTCGATTTCGGGAAATGAGGAAGAAGGTTTCTTGATGCTGACGGGAAGGCTCGCCTCGGCTGATGACGAGACTGTGGCCCGTGCAGAAAAAATGCTGCTTGACGAGGCGATGCAGCTCGCCGGCGAAGGGAACATACTGCCCGCTGAACTTGAACGCGCCAACAACCGATATGAGAGCGATTTTACATTCTCGTCGATGAGCTATCTCGCCAAGGCACAGGCCCTCGCGATGGCCGAAATGCACGGCGAGGATGTGAACGACATTATCGAGCAACGCCGCGCGGTCACGCTCGAAGGTCTCCGCGCGACGGCCGCCCGCGTCATCAATCCGGCCTCATCGGTCACAATACATTATCTGCCTCAATTGTAGACTGTTGATTCCATAAAGCAGGCGAGATGGGCATTGTGCCGGTCTCGCCTGCTTCTGTATAAGGTTGTTTCTTATGCAGGGTGTGGTGTGGGGCGGGCGTCGTGTTCCGCCTGACCTGAGCGGGCGGTCTCATAGCTGAGCGTCATGTCCGGAGGGCAAGGCTCGCCAAAAGGCACGGGGAGAATGCCGCTGTTGCAGCATTCTCCCCGTGGAAGATTTTTATATCAGGGCTGTTGATTAGCCGTTGACTTTCTTCATGTGAGCGATGAGGTCGAGAACCTTGTTAGAGTAGCCGATCTCGTTGTCATACCAAGAAACTACCTTAACGAAGGTGGGAGTCAGCTGGATACCTGCCTTAGCGTCGAAGATAGAGGTGAGGGGGCAGCCGAGGAAGTCGCTCGAAACGACAGCGTCCTCAGTGTAGCCGAGGATACCCTTGAGTTCGCCTTCAGCAGCTTCTTTCATAGCGGCGCAGATTTCCTCGTAGGTAGCGGGCTTAGCGAGGTTGACGGTGAGGTCAACAACAGATACGTCGAGAGTGGGGACACGCATCGACATACCGGTCAGCTTGCCGTTGAGTTCGGGGATAACTTTGCCTACAGCCTTAGCAGCACCGGTCGACGAGGGGATGATGTTGCCTGAAGCGGCACGGCCACCACGCCAGTCCTTCATAGAGG
>CAMWRO010000172.1 GCA_947176615.1 uncultured Porphyromonadaceae bacterium | reverse complement strand
TGTGGCTAACGTTGACACGCGGCCATGCCGCGTAATCGGCGGCGATGCCGCTGACAATAGACAGCGGCGCTAAGTTAATAAATCGCGCCCGCAGCGAAGATGTGCAATATCTTAAAAAGCAATCCCAAAACGACCCGAAAGGACAAGCTGTTGACATGCAAAATACCCCCTTAGTATCTACTGTAAACAGATTTCGGTTTAATTTGAACATCTACCTAATCTATAAAAAATATAAAACTCGGGGACTCTGTGGATATTGAGAGGGGGTTATGTGAGAAATTATTGCTACCTTTGCGGTGCTTTTAAAAGTCACAGAACAAATGGAGCAACTACTTATTGTTTCACCGTCGCCCCATGTCCACACATCGCGCACTGTTTCGCGACTGATGCTCAATGTCATCATTGCGCTTATTCCTGCCGTGATGTGTGCGCTGTATTATTTCGGAATCGGAGCGGCGATTGTAATAGTCACATCCATCGTCGGTTGCGTCGCTGCCGAATGGCTGATTACACGCTATGTGCTGCGGCGGCAACGCTCGACCATCGGCAACTTCTCGGCCATACTGACCGGTTTGCTGCTCGCGCTCAATCTGCCCTCCAACCTCCCGGTATGGACCGTTCTTATCGGTTGCGTGATTGCCATCGGCATCGGCAAAATGACTTTCGGCGGACTGGGATGCAACATTTTCAACCCGGCACTGGTCGGGCGTGTGTTCCTGTTGCTCTCTTTCCCGGTGGCGATGACCACATGGCCGCTTCCGGTGGAAAACCGCTGGAATTACTTTGACGCGACTACCGGCGCGACAATACTCGGGCGCATAAAGACAGGCGAACTTGATGCCTCGACACTTGACCTGTGGGACAAGTCGCTCGGAATGGCGGGAGGCTCTATCGGCGAGGTCGGCGCAATCGCCCTCCTCATCGGGTTTGCCTACCTTCTGCTCACCAAGACAATAACATGGCATATCCCTGTCTCAATCATCGCCACGGTCGCCGTGTTCTCGGCCTGTATCGGGGCCCATGTGGGTGTCGAGCTGCTATCGGGCGGCCTGCTGCTCGGGGCGATATTCATGGCCACTGACTATGTGACCTCCCCCATGTGTCATCGAGGGATGCTGGTCTACGGCGTGATGATAGGAATCATCACCGTCGTTATCCGCCACTGGGGTGCCTACCCTGAGGGGATGTCGTTTGCGATACTTATCATGAACGGTGTGACCCCGCTGATCAACCGGTATATCAAGCCGCGCCGATTCGGAGAAAGGAGGGTCGCGGAATGAAGTCGACCCTGACATCAATGATTCTGTCGCTCGGGTGCATCACCGTGGTATCGGGAGCGATTCTTGCCGGAGTGTATGAACTGACCGAGCAACCCATCATCGAGGCCGAGCGTCAGGCCCGCGTCGACGCGGTCGGGGAAGTCTGTCCGCAGTTTGACAACGACCCCATTGCCGAAAAATGCGAAGTCACCCCCGACGGCGAAACTCTGCCCGTCACCCTCTATCCCGCCACCCTCGGCGGCAAGCCGGTGGGAGCCGCGGTCGAGAGTTATTCGCCCGACGGCTTTTCGGGAGAGATAAAAATAATGTATGGCTTTGATTCGGAAGGAAACGTCACCGGATACAGTGTGATTTCCCATGCCGAGACACCGGGACTCGGGGCAAAAATGGGCGACTGGTTCCGCTCTCCCGAAGGACACCGGTCGGTCATCGGCCTAAACGCGGCGACCGACAATCTCACTGTCACTAAAGACGGCGGCGATGTCGATGCCATAACCGCCGCAACGATTACTTCACGCGCGTTTCTCGACGCGCTGCGCCGCGCCTCGGCGGCTTACAGCCAGTTTAGATCAACCAATTCAACCATCCCGTCGTGAATCCAAAATATTTTTTCAACGGAATTCTGGCCGAGAACCCGACATTCGTACTGCTCCTCGGCATGTGCCCCACCCTCGGCACGACGGGAAGTGCCGTGACCGGAATGAGCATGGGACTCGCTACAATGGGAGTGCTCGTGTGCTCCAATGCGGCCATCTCGCTAATCAAGAATCTTGTTCCGGCCAAAGTGCGCATCCCCGCCTATATCGTGGTCATCGCCACGTTTGTCACCGCGCTCCAGATGTTCATGCAGGCCTATCTCCCGGCCCTCGATGCCATGCTCGGAATTTTCATCCCCCTTATCGTGGTAAACTGCATCCTCTTGGGACGCGCCGAGGCTTTTGCATCACGACACAATGTCGGCGACTCGATTCTTGACGGCCTCGGAATCGGCCTCGGGTTTACGATTGCCCTCACGCTGCTCGGAAGCATAAGGGAGCTGCTCGGCACAGGCCGCATCTTCGGTCTCGAAATTTATCCCGAGACTTACGGCTCGCTCGTCTTTGTCCTCGCTCCCGGAGCATTCATCGTTCTGGGACTGCTCATCGCATTGTTCAACCGTCTATATAAAAGATAGCCATGCTCGAATATATCTCCATAATCATCACGGCAATCTTTGTCAACAATATCGTCTTCGCGCAATTTCTCGGAATCTGCCCGTTCATCGGCGTGTCCCGCAAACTGTCGTCGGCCACCGGCATGGGCGCGGCAGTGGCCTTTGTCATGGCTATCGCCACCTGCGTGACATGGGCATTGCAGACTTATCTCCTCGTTCCGCTGGGACTGCAGTTCATGCAGACGATTGTCTTCATCCTCGTCATTGCCGCCCTCGTTCAGATGCTCGAAATTATTCTGAAAAAGGTCGCCCCGGTACTGTATAGCGCGCTCGGAGTTTTCTTGCCGCTCATCACGACCAACTGCGCCGTTCTCGGAGTGGCAATCCTTGTCGTGCGCAACGGCATGAACCTTGCCGAGTCACTTGTCTATGCCCTATCGACCGCAGCGGGGTTCACGATGGCTCTTGTGATATTTGCCGGAATACGCGAGCAACTTGAAATGACCGACGTTCCCCGAGCGATGCGCGGAGTGCCGATCGCACTTGTCTGCGCCGGACTCCTCGCTCTCGCGTTCATGGGTTTTTCGGGAATTTCAATCAAATAACTGATTACATCTAACAAATTACAAATAAGAGGCTCGGATTTTCCTCACCGTCAATCACACCTCGCCTATTTTACATGCTCAAGATAAAAAGACTCGACCTGTTCATATTGCAGACCTTTCTGCCACTGTTTCTGATGACATTTTTCATCTGCCTGTTCATTGTCATGATGCAGTTCCTGTGGATGCGCATCGACGAGCTCGTCGGCAAAGGTCTTGGTATCGACGTTATCGCCGAGCTGTTTTTTTACGCAGCCCTGTCAATGGTGCCCCTCGCGCTGCCGCTTGCCATTCTGCTTGCCTCGCTTATGACATTCGGCAACCTCGGCGAAAAGTTTGAGCTGACCGCAATGAAGGCATCCGGCGTGTCATTACTGCGCACAATGGCCCCGCTGACAATACTGATGGGACTGATTGCGACCGGCGCGTTTTTCTTTCAGAACGACGTTATCCCGGTGGCACAGACCAAGATGTGGACGCTGCTTTTCTCAATCAGGCAGAAATCGCCTGAACTTGAAATCCCCGAAGGTGTGTTTTATGACCAGATTCCCGGCTACAACATATATGTAGAGAGTAAGAATCGCGAGACAGGCGTGCTGCACGACATGATGATCTATGATGTCTCGCGAGGTTTTGACAACGCCAGCATCATCCTTGCCGATTCGGGGCACATGTCGATTACACCTGACAAGACCCACCTTTTTCTTCGGCTGTGGAACGGAGAGTCATTTGAGAATCTAAAAGATGCGTCGGCCAACATGCGCAACGTCCCCTACCGCCGCGAATCATTCGACACAAAGGAAATCATGCTGAAATTCGACGCAAATTTCAACCGCATGGACGAGCAGGGAATGCGCAACCAGTATGTCGGCAAAAACATGAAAGAGCTTCGCGCATCGATTGACTCCATCACCCTGCGTGTCGACTCGATGGGCGACTCCTATGGCCGCAGCATCCGCGAAACCCCTTATTTCAACCTAAGCTACTACCGCACTGTCTATGGCGACAGCGGCCCGGTACAGGTGCGACAGACCGACGTGGCCATGAAAAAGCCGCTCGACATTGACTCGGTGTTCCGCGGCTCGACATCAGGATATGCGCTCAATTACCTGAATCAGGCTCTTGCCAAGGCTCAGCGCATGAAACAGGAATATGAGTACAAGAGTTTCACCATGGTCGATGATCAGAAAAACATCCGCGTACACGCCCGCGAACTCCATCAGAAATTCACGCTCTCCTTCGCCTGCATCATCTTCTTCTTCATCGGCGCGCCGCTCGGCGCGATTATCCGAAAAGGAGGCATCGGCATGCCGCTTGTCATCTCCGTCTTCCTCTTTATCTTCTATTATATTATAGACAGCACGGGAAAGAAACTGGCCAAGGACGGCACACTCGAAGTGTGGGAAGGCATGTGGCTCAGCTCCGCGGTATTGCTCCCCCTCGGCATATTCTTTACCTACAAGGCTGTGAACGACTCAGCCCTGTTCAATCAGGACGCCTACGCCGCTTTCTTCCGACGCCTGTTTGGAATCAAAGAGGGGCGCAAGATTAGCCTTAAAGAAGTTGTGATGGAAGATGTAGTGGTTTCCGAGGCCGTAAGGATGCTCGACGCATTGCGCGAAAACTGCCGACGATACCTTAAAGAAAATCCCCGCCACCAACCCTACATGCAATACTGGACAACGGGATATGACCGCGATACCCTCGCCCGGCTGCGCGACGAGGCCGACTCGGTAGTCGACTATCTCTCCAACTCCCGTGAAAAAATGGTGATTCTGAAACTCAAAGACATGCCGGTGCTGCGCAACGCATGGCTCATCAGTCCCGGAAACCCGCGATGGCTCGGCATGACACTTGCATGCCTGTTCCCGGCAGGACTGCCACTGTGGCTCTATGGCCGACATCTGCAGGAAGAACTGATGCGCGACATCGAAGGTACAGTGCGCGTATCCAACGAACTGGAAACCCTCCTCAACCACAACAATGCAAATAAATAAACAGTTATGGAAAATATAAAACTTGATAGAATCGAAGACGCAGTTGAGGATTTCCGCAACGGACGTTTTGTAATAGTCGTTGACGACGAAGACCGCGAAAATGAAGGAGACCTCATCATCGCAGCCGAAAAAGTGACACCCGAACATGTCAATTTCATGATAACCAACGCCCGCGGCGAACTCTGTGCCCCGCTCTCCATATCCCGCTGCGAGCAACTCGGACTCCCCCATCAGGTCAACGACAACACATCGATGCTCGGCACTCCGTTTACCATCACGGTTGACAAGCTCGAAGGCTGCACCACAGGCGTATCGGCCCACGACCGCGCCGCCACCATCTGCGCCCTCGCCGACCCCGAGTCGCGGCCCGAAGACTTCGGCCGTCCCGGACACATTCACCCGCTCTACGCTCAGGATGCCGGAGTGTTGCGCCGCGCCGGACACACCGAAGCCGCCATCGACCTTGCCCGTCTTGCCGGCCTTCAACCCGCCGCCTCGCTCATCGAGATTCTTAACGAAGACGGCACAATGGCGCGCCTCCCGCAGTTGCGCCAAAAAGCCGACGAATGGGGACTGCGCCTCGTCTCGATCAAAGACCTCATCTCCTACCGTCTGAAACAGGAATCGCTCGTCGAGGAAGGTGTCGAAGTCGACCTGCCCACCGAATGGGGTCACTTCCGCCTCATCCCATTCCGCCAGAAAAGCAACGGCCTCGAACACATCGCCCTGATTAAAGGCGACATCGCCAATGCCACCGACCCGGTTCTCGTCCGCGTCCATTCATCCTGCGCCACCGGCGACATCTTCGGCTCGATGCGATGCGACTGCGGCGACCAGCTCCACAAAGCAATGCAGATGATCGACAAAGCAGGCACAGGCGCGATAGTCTACCTCAACCAAGAAGGCCGCGGCATAGGACTGATGGACAAAATCCGCGCCTACAAACTTCAGGAAGAAGGCCTTGACACCGTAGACGCCAACCTCCACCTCGGCCACAAAGCCGACGAGCGCGACTACGGCGTAGGCGCACAGATACTGCGCCTTCTCGGCATCCAGAAAATGCGCCTGATGACCAACAATCCGGTAAAACGCATCGGCCTCGAAGGCTACGGCCTCGAAGTGACCGAAAACGTCCCCATCGAAGTCGCCCCCAACCCCTACAACCGCCGCTACATGGAAACAAAAAAGCAGCGCATGGGCCACAACCTTGACAAAGTAGACTGACACCCTCGGGGATTGCAAAACTCAGTTTTGCACCGAATAATATTTAGAGGTTGTTTAATAACAAATGTGAACCCAAAGTGGTAGCATCTTTCAGTTAAC
>CAMWRO010000171.1 GCA_947176615.1 uncultured Porphyromonadaceae bacterium | reverse complement strand
TAACTGAAAGATGCTACCACTTTGGATTAACATTTGTTATTAAACAACCTCTTAATCTTCGTCATCTTCAAATGACACTTCCAGCTCGGGCTCGGTCTTGACCATGTCGCAGAGCATGAGGATGGCGGTCTCGCGGTCAATGTCGAGGGCCTCGGCCATAGCGAGAAGGTTGGAAACCTCGCCTGCGGTCAGGACGCCGTCACAGAGCATCATCTGCATCAGTGACTGGAACACTTCGCCGGTTTCCTCGGGGTCGACCTTGGCGGCATGTTTGACGGCGTAGGTCGTGGCGGCCTCGGGGGTGAGGTTCTGAACCTCGACCATTGCGGCGGTCATGTATTTGTGGAAATCCTTTGCGGGAATTTCAAAAGCCTCGGCGATTTCCTCGGCGGTGATGCGTTCAACTTCGGCATATTCGCCGTCGGCCCAGATGCATGCGGCGAGCAGCGAGGCGATGGTATTGGGTGCTGTATTCATCGGAAAAGACGTTTTAGACGGTTAGCAAGTGAGTTCTGTGCTTTGCGGGCCTTGGCCATGCGCTCGCAGATGGCTTTGCCCTCTTTGGTGCGCTTGTCCACTTTTCCGCTCTTGGTCTTCTTGAGCGTCGATTGGGTTTTCTTGGCGGCTCCGGCGCGGGCGGCACGGGCCTTGGCCATGCGGGCGGCAATTTCCTTGCCCTCCTTGGTGCGGCGGTCTACTTTTCCCGACGCGGTTTTCTTTACTGCCATGTTATAAGAATTTCAAATAAAAAAGTTCAAATAAAAAATTTTAGACTTCGATTATCATGTAGTTGAAATCGATTCCGTCGATTGTAGCCTGATGCCAGCGGGCGGTGTAGCTGCCGTTGAGGGTGAACGGGGGATGATTTTCCCGCACTGTCGGCATGTTCTGCCAGTCGACTGTCCCGGGCCCCACGACATTCCCTTCGGAGGTCGAGAAGGGCGCGCAGCTTGAATCGGGCCTGACGGGGCGGACGTAGCTTGAATCGTTGGTCATGATTACCGCTATGCCGCCCTCGACCGAGTCAAACCGGCTGTTCAGAACCTCGATGCGGCGCACATCTTTCCAGAAGTTGTAGCGGACGATGTCTTGCGCGCCTTGGTTTTTCATCACGACTGCCTCGGGGATGTGCTTGCCGAAACGGCTGATGGCCTTGGTGACTTTGCAGGTGGGATATTTCAGCTCGACAGGGCAATATTTCCCGTCCCGGCTCACGACAAGGTCAATGCGCAGATTGCTGTCCCAGTCATAGTCGGGCATAATGTCCTTGGGGAGCGAATATTCCACGTCGACATCGTCATAGTGTCCCGACGACCTCAGGTACAGCGCTAACTGTATCTGAAAGTCAATCTCGTTGAACATCAGCTCAGTCTGCTGCGAGATGAATGCAAGAATGTCATCCCGCAGTGTCTTGGCGAGTCCCGGGTCGGTGTTGCCGTGGCAGGCTTCCTGCCCGGCAACACCGCTGTCGACATGCTCCGCGGCGGTGTCGGCCGGAGTCTCGGTCGGCTCCACACCTCGCGCCGCCTCGCGAATCCTGCGCAGTTCCTCTATATCGGCAAGGGTCAGAGACATCAGAATTTAATATTTTTGTTGGTGGGTGAAACACTACGAAGCCTGCCGTCTGCCCAAAGAGTAATGCCGTTGGGGAGAAAGACTCCATATTGTGTGGTGGCACCCATTTTTGCCCGTAGGCGTGCCACACATTCCATAATAGCAGCCTCGTCGGTCCCTTTAAGCAGATCTTCCTCTCCGATTTCAATCAGAACATTTTTTAATTTAGCAAGATAGTCGCTGCTGTAAGAAGGGTCCCACGACCATGTATGCTCAACGACACGTCCCTTGTTCGTTTTATAATAATAAGAGGACGAGGTCTCCTTTGTTGCGACAATCTCCTCTACATCTCTTGCCGGAGCTGATTTTGAGCTTGCCGAGTCGAGCTTGCTGATTTTAGCCTCAAGATCATCGATTCTGCTGTTCAGCGCAGAAATCAACTTGTGAATCTTATCAATGTCGGTCTGGTTCATATAGTCGTTGCTGTTTTACTTGCTTCCGTTAATGAAATCGACAAGTTTTGAGCCGTTTTGGCGGGTATTGGATTTCTCATTGATGGTGAAACCCACTTGGGCGGCGATTTCGCGGAGTGCGCCGAGGGTGTTGGCATAAGTGCGATATGACTCAATCGAGCCGCTGTCACGCTTTACGATAGTGTATTCGCCGATTTCGGCCACCTTGCCTTCGCCGAATGCCTTAATCAGCTTGGAACCGAATTGCTGTGTTGTCCAATTGGGGTCATATTCAAAACCTTTGGCTTCGGCGCACTCGCGGAGAGATGCCTTCACGTTGTCATAAATTTTGCACACGCGCACTGTGCCTGAGTCTTCGATGGTGATAATGTATTCTCCTGAAATTGCAGATTTTTTTGCCATTGTGTAATAGATTTATGAGTTAATAATGTTTATTTGCAAAGTTAATTAGATGGAGTCTAAAAACCGTCGAAACTATGTAGGATGATTTCAGACTCGTTGTAGGATATTCTGACACAAAGTGTCGTATTTTGTTAGACACTTTGTGTCGCTGCTATCCCGAAGGCGGGGGATGGCCGGCATAGTCGGTCTCGCGTTGCATGTCGTCGGCGAGATCGAGGAAAAAGTTGTGGTTAAGGGCTGTGGAAATGCGTTCAAGCAACTCGCAGTCAATTGATGGACGCGAGAAGATGTCATAGACATTGGCCCGGTGGCAGTTGATCTGCCGGGCAAACCATGTGGCCGTGCAACTGCGCGGCTGGCGGTCAAAAACTTCTTTGATTGCTTTGCCTATGTGTCTCACTTCGTGGGGGCGGGAGGCGGTGCAACGGGCAGTTGCACGATCAACAAGAAGAAATAGAATAAAGACCCGTGAAATAACGATAAATATCCAAGCGTGGCATTTGCCTGACGCGGCAAATGCATCGGGAGCATAGTCCCTGACGAGCGGTTGCGATATGTCGGTTAATTGGTTGTTCTAACGGGGTCTAAAGCAATAACTTTTTATTCTATTCTTGACTATGTTAATCTGAAACACGGGGTGCCTCAAATGACTGTCTGGCAGGGAATCACAGACCCGGAGTCAAAAGCGGTTGCCGACATCTCGCGGATGGCGGCTGCGGAAACACTGCTTGCCGATCAGGCTATTCCATCGTAGCGGCCCCGTCGCCGTGGCCGTCCCCGCAGGAGGTTTCCGCCCGAATTATAGAATCCGTTAACGGTTCTGTGACGGACGATAAACTTTGAAAGTTGTTGCAAAGATACAAAATCTATAGTTCAGCGCAAATTAAAAAAGGTTAAAAAACAACGATTGTTGCTTATGCGACCTTAATATTGGTCCTCGCCGAGCACTTATTTAGTATGCAAGGATTATTCCATGAATAGCCGTGGGGGTGCGGTTTTGCAACCCACGGAAACACGTCATATAATAAATAAATCGGTAAAGATTTTTCAATCACGTCGCATCTTGAAGAATCTTTACAGATTCGATATGCAGGTGTTCTTTTCCGAGGGTGTTGCAAAACTAAGTTTTGTCCCGAGTAATATTTAATCCGTAAGGATTATTCTTTGAATAGCCGGGGGTTGCGATTTCGCAACCCCCGGAAGCATGTCATATAATAAATAAATCTGTAAAGATTTTTCAATCATGTCGCATCATGAAAAATCTTTACAGATTTTATTTTTAATTCGTTAATCTACCGTAGGTTGCGCAAGGCAACCTACGGCTATTCAAGGATGCAATCTTGTCAGATTGCAGATGCACAAAGGATATGAGCTTTCTTTTGGCTAAAACCAATCGGGGCGGGTGATTTTTAACCGCCTGTTGTTTTGAGATGTAGGAAAAAAGTGTTACCTTTGCAGCCGGTTTCGCAATCTCTGGCAAGACATGCAGCTTGTTTATATTGCGAGTAATGTTAACATTTTAATAATCATTATCAAAATGGATTTAATCAAAGTTGCCGAAGAAGCATTTGCAACCGGCAAGCAGCATCCCGATTTCCAGCCCGGCGACACCATCACCGTGGCTTACCGCATCAAGGAAGGTAACAAGGAGCGTATCCAGCAGTACCGTGGCGTGGTTATCCGCATCTCGGGTGAAGGCAGCAAGAAACGTTTCACCGTGCGCAAGATGAGCGACAACATCGGTGTTGAGCGTATCTTCCCCATCGAGTCGCCCTTTATCGACTCAATCACTGTCAACAAGTATGGTAAAGTGCGTCGCGCCAAGCTGTACTACCTTCGCAACCTCACCGGCAAGAAGGCCCGCATCAAAGAACGCCGCGTGAAGTAATTTTGCTTCCTGCGCAAGCGTTATGCAAGTGCATAAGTCATAATGCATAATTCACAATTGACCGGTTTCGGCTGTGAATTATGCATTGCTTGTTTATATAGGTTCCGCAATTTTCAATTGTCAATTCTCCATTCTCAATTCCCCCATGTGGATTGCTCTCGCATTTCTGTCGGCGGCATTGCTCGGATTTTATGACGCATGCAAGAAACATTCGCTGCGTGACAATGCCGTCATCCCCATCCTGTTTCTCAACACGCTGTTTTGCAGCTTGTTTTTCGTCCCGCTGATAGTGCTGTCGTGGAAAGGTTATATTCCCGCCGGGTCAACATTTCATGTCCCGTCGCCGACGTGGGACGACCACCGGTTTATCATCCTCAAGGCGGTCATCGTGTTGTCGTCGTGGATTCTCGGCTATTTCGCCATGAAGAATCTGCCGCTGACTACGGTCGGGCCGATCAATGCCACGCGGCCGCTGATGACGCTTGTCGGCGCGCTGCTGATCTTCGGCGAGGAGCTGAACGCGTGGCAGTGGGCCGGTGTCGCGCTCGGCATTCTGTCGTTTTATCTGATGAGCCGCAGCGGCAAGAAGGAGGGAATCAACTTTTCCCACAACAAGTGGATTTATTTTCTCGTCGCAGCCGCCGCGCTCGGGGCGGCAAGCGGTCTATATGACAAATATCTGATGAGTCCCGTCGAGACCGGTGGCGCGGGAATCAACAAGATGGCCGTGCAGGGGTGGTACAACATCTATCAGTGCATAATGATGGGGATGGTGCTGCTGATTGTCTGGATGCCGCAGCGCAAGCGGTCGGCGGCGATGAAATGGCGGTGGAGTATCGTGTTTATAAGCATATTCCTGACAATGGCCGACTTTGTCTATTTCTATGCCCTGACCTTCCCCGAAGCGATGATTTCGGTCGTGTCGATGGTGCGCCGCGGCAGCGTACTGGTGTCGTTCATGTGTGGCGCGATGCTGTTCCGCGAGAAAAACCTGCGCTCCAAGGCTGTCGACCTCGCGCTCGTGTTTCTCGGCATGGCCTGTCTGTGGATAGGGACAAAATGACCATATTTGGTCGCAAATCGTGCATTTTGGCTTTTTTAACTTGATTGTTAGTGGGGTAAGTAGTATCTTTGAACGTATTAATCACATTATCACAGCAGAATCATAACCTTAAATATATGAAAAAATCATTCATCATTTCGCTTATCGGTCTCGCGGCGGCGGGATGTGCCGTCGCGGCCACTCCCGACTGGGAAAATCCCGGTGTTTTCGCCGTCAACCGCGAGTATCCCCGCGCCACGGCCTATCCTTATCCGTCGGCTGCCGACGCGCTGAAGGGCAACCATGCCGCGTCGCCCTATGTCATCGACCTTAACGGCAAATGGAAGTTCAAGTGGGTCGCCAAGCCTGCTGACCGTCCCGCCGATTTCTACAAAAACGGCTACAACCTCTCGGGGTGGGACGAAATTACTGTCCCGAGCAACTGGGAAATGGAGGGTTACGGTGTCCCCATCTATACCAACACGGTCTACCCCTTCCCCCGCAACCAGCCTTATATCCCCCACGAGGACAATCCCGTCGGGAGCTACAAACGCTCGTTTGACATCCCGCAGTCGTGGGACGGCCGCCGCATATATGTCCACTTTGACGGCGCGACCGCCGGTATGTATGTGTGGGTCAACGGCGAGAAGGTGGGTTATGCGCAGAGCACCAAGAATCCCGCCGAATGGGACATAACCAAGTATGTCAAGCCGGGCAAAAACGAGATTGCCGTGGAGGCTTACCGCTGGACCGATGGTTCCTATCTCGAAGATCAGGACTTCTGGCGGCTTTCGGGCCTTGACCGCAACGTCTATCTGTATTCGACCGACGGTGGTGTGAGGATACAGGACTTTTTCGCCCGTCCCGACCTCGACGGCAAGTATAAGAACGGTATGTTGAATGTGGATGTCGACCTCAACAACTTCGGGTCGGCCGAGGCTGTCACCGTCGATGCCGCGCTTTTCGATGCCGACGGCAAGAAAGTGGCCTCAAAGAGCAAGCGCCTCGACATCGCCTCGGGTGTCAATAAGGTCACGCTGCCGCGCCTTGACGTGAAAAACGCCCGGTTGTGGAGCACCGAGACCCCCTATC
>CAMWRO010000170.1 GCA_947176615.1 uncultured Porphyromonadaceae bacterium | reverse complement strand
CATGTATGCAATACCCATCAAGTATCAGGGTGTGTCGGGCCGACTCTCCTACGGTTACGACGATACCTATTTCCTTGATGCCAACTTCGGTTACACCGGTTCTGAAAACTTTGAAAAAGGTCACCGTTTCGGTTTCTTCCCCTCGGTGGCTATCGGCTGGGTTCCCACCCAGTATCCCTTCATGCAGGCCCTCAGTCCTGTGCTCAACTTCCTGAAATTCCGCGCATCCTACGGTACCGTGGGTAACGACCGACTCACTGACGAGCGTTTCCCCTACCTGACACTGATGAAAATGGGTGGCGGCGGGGGCTGGGGCAGCTCAAGCGGCTTTATCACCGAGGAACGTGTCGGTGCCAACAATCTGCGCTGGGAGAAGGCCACAAAGGCCGACCTCGGTATCGAAGGCCGACTCCTCAACGACCGCATCGACTTCGTTGTCGACTTCTTCCAAGACAAGCGCGACGGTATCTATCAGCGTCGCGAGCAGATTCCCGGATATGTCGGCCTGACACAGATGCCCTTCGGTAACGTGGGTAAGATGAAAAGCTGGGGTGCCGACGGAAACATCTCCTACAGCCAGCAGATCAACAAGGACTGGGGTTTCACCGTGCGCGGCAACTTCACCTACTCGGCCAACAAGGTTGAAAACTGGGAACAGGCCCTTCAGCCCTATGATTACCAGAACTACTCAGGCTATGTCAACAACGCTTTCCGCGGCTATATCGCCCTCGGCCTTTTCCGCGACGAACTCGACGTGGCACAGAGTCCCAAGCAGACTTTCGGCAGCTATCTCCCCGGCGACATCAAGTATAAGGATGTCAACGGCGACGGCGTGATTGACGAAGATGACAAAGTGCCCCTCTCCTACCCCAACTACCCCAAACTGATGTATGGTTTCGGCGGCGAGGTGCGCTGGAAAGACCTGACACTCAGCGTCCTGTTCCAAGGAACCGGCAACACTGACTACTACTATGTCCACCCCGGCGACTGGGATGCGGAAAATGGCGACGGCAAGGGTTATATCCCCTTCTACGGCGGCAACACCGGCAACGTGCTCACCATCGTGGCCAATCCGGCCAACCGCTGGATTCCGGCATCATATTCGGGCGACCCCTCGACCGAAAACCCCAATGCCCTTTTCCCCCGTCTGAGCTACGGTGTCAGCGACAACAACAAGCAGTATTCGACATTCTGGCACGCCAACTCGCGCTATCTGCGCCTCAAGGAAATCAACCTCAACTATCATGTGACCCCGGGCAAGGTGCTCAAGACCATCGGTGTCAAGTCGATGGACCTGCAGTTTGTCATCAACAACCTCCATGTGTGGAGTCCCATGAAACTCTGGGATCCCGAGCAGGCCAACCGCAACGGTGCCGCCTACCCGATTCCCACCACCTATGCAGTCCAGATGTATGTCAACTTCTAAAAAATCCTCCCTACCATGCATAAAATGAAAAGAATATTCTGGTTCATGCTCCTCCCGCTGATCAGCGGCGTGTTTGCGGCATGTGACAGCTATCTCGATGTCGATCACTACTTTGACGACACGATGAAATATGACTCGATTTTCGCCCGTCGCATCAACTTGGAGAAATATCTCTGGGGTGCCGCAGGCGAGCTCCCCGACGAGAGCAGAATCTTCGGCGACGACCCCTGCCCCGGCATTACCGGCTCCGACGAGATTTTCACCCTCATGGACCCCGACCTTTTCCACGGCAAGGCACTCGGCCTCGGCCTCGTCAGCCCGTCCGACCTTAAAAGCATGAACTCGTGGAACACCTGCTACAAGATTATCCGCAAGGCCAACATGATTCTCGCCCGCATCGGCGAATGCAAGGACATCACCCCGCTCCAGCGCGCCGAACTCATCGGATACACCCACTTCCTGCGCGGTTATTCCTACTATTTCATCCTCATGAACTACGGTCCCGCCGTGCTGCTCGGCGACGAGGTGTTTGACAACAACCTCGAATCCTCGGCCTACGAGCGTGCCCGTGCGACATTTGACGAGACCGTCGACTACATCTGCGAGGAACTCGAAGTCGCCGCACAGAACATCCCCGAGGATGTCAACATCCTCAACTTCGGCCGTCCCACCAAGGGCGCAGCCTACGCAATCATCGCCCGTGTGCGCCTCCACGCCGCCAGCGACGCTTTCAACGGCGGTGTCTCCGCCCGCCGCTACTTCGGCGACTGGACCCGCTGCACCGACGGTGTCCACTACGTCTCGCAGACCTACGACGAGCGCAAGTGGGCCCTCGCCGCTGCCGCCTGCAAGCGCGTCATGGACATGGGCCGCTACCAGCTCCACACAATCGAGCGTTCCAACGGTATCGGCGGTGACGTGACCGAGGCTACACCCGCACTCCCCGAGAATGTATCGGCCGAACCGTTCCCCTACGGCGCCGGCGACATCGACCCGCTGAAATCCTACGCCAACATGTTCAACGGCAACACCTACGCCGTTCAGAACCGCGAGCTAATCTGGGGCAAGAAGTCTGACCCCACCCGCGAGTACACCCGCCAGTCGTTCCCCATCTACATGGGCGGCTACAACGGCATGTGCATCCCGCAGAAGATGATTGACGAATACCGCATGGTCAACGGCAAGACCATCGATCAGGCCCGCGTCGACGGCGAATATAGCGAGACCGGCTCGTCGCGACTGCTGAAATACTTCTCGGGATACCGACTCCTGCGCGGCACTCACAACATGTATGTCGACCGCGAGATGCGTTTCTACGCCTGCGTCGGGTTCAACGGATGCTACTGGCCCGCAAGCTCCTGCCAGAACCAGAACTTCCGCCAGCAGACCGTCTACTACTACAACGGTGCCAACGCCGGTCCCGACAAAGCGATTTCCGAACCCCGCAACACCTGTATAACCGGCTACGTCCTCAAGAAGTACATCCACCCCGACGACAACTGGTATAACGGCGACGGCTCAACCCGTCTCGACAAGATTTTCCCCATCATCCGCTACGGCGAAATCCTCCTCTCCTATGCCGAGGCTGTCAACCACCTCGCGTCGTCCCACACCGTGTCGATGACAAGCGGCGAGACCTACACCCTGTCGCGCGCAGCATGCATGGACGAAATGATTTTCGCCTTCAACCAGATCCGTTTCCGCTCGGGACAACCCGGCCTGACCCCCGGGGAGTATGCCGACGAGGCCACGATGGACGCTACCGTCAAGCATGAACGCCTCATCGAGATGTTCTGCGAAGGCCGCCGTTTCTACGACATCCGCCGCTGGGGCATCTATGAGGAAGAAGAAAACAAACCCATCATGGGCATGAATATCAACGCCAACAGCAACGCCACCTACTACGAGCGCACCATCGTCAACCACGCCGATGCCCGCAACCGCGTGGTCGACAAGAAGATGGTATTCCTCCCCTTGGAGCGCAACGAAGTGCGCAAATCTCGCATCCTCGACCAGAATCCCGGATGGTAATTTTCAGTAAAAGGTGAAGGGTGAAGAAAATACCCTCCCGATCCATTATCTTCACCCTCCACCTTTCACCCTCCCCCTCCCAATAAGAATCAATTAATGAAAATAACGATGAAAAAAATAATAATGACACTCTGCCTTCTCCCGATTCTGGGACTGGTCGCCTGTAACGAGGACGACCAGTTTAAAGGCGAACTCTACAAGAAAGTCATATATGTGCTGAGCGACGACGACCTCATCTTTCAGTCGGAACATGCGCTCGGCGAGGAATCGACCGGCTACCTAACCCTCTACTGCGGCGGTACCGAACACATCTCTCAGGATGTAACCGTCGAGATGGAACCCGACGACGACCTCCTCTATGAGTACAACTACAAAAACTTCGACCTCAACGAGTCAAAGTATGCCCTCCCCCTCCCCGAGGAAAATTATGACATCGACGACTTCAAGACCGTCCTCCGCGCGTCCAGTCCCGACAGCTACTCGCTGCTCCCCATCAAGATTCGCCCCGACGGCCTCAGCCCCGACAAGCAATACATGATTGCCATGCGCATCAAGGGTGTGTCAGCATTTGAAATCAACCCCGACAAGCAGCGCGTGCTGTTCAACGTGGTACTCAAAAACGACTACGCCACAATGCTCAACACCACCTACTATCAGACCACCGGACGCGAGACACGCCACACCTCGGCAGGCGACATGCCCAGCAGCGTCTCCGTCACCCGCATCGCCGCCCCGGTGAGCAAAAACGCCATCCGCATGTTTGCCGGAACCCACACCTACACCACCGCCTCCGTCACCCCCGAGGAAATCGACCGATATGCCATGACCGTCACCTTCAACGAAGACCACACCCTCACCATCGCCCCCTACGGCTCAATCGAAATCGAGCAGCTCGGCGGCCCCGAGGACAACTACTGGTACATCGACGAAACCCTCGGCCACACCGTCCTCGTCACAACCTACCGCTACAAAGACGAAGTAACCGTCAACGACGCAAAGGAGACCTGCTGGATAACCATGTCCGAAACCTCCATCCGCCGCGCCACGACCAACTAACAATCGCAAATAATTTTCATTGATATATCCCGGCAACCCCGGGATATATCATTTTACTAATTTCATACCTATTACCGACATGAAAAAAACACTTTTCTTCTGTGCATCCTTTCTATTGTGCAGCGTCAATGTCTTTTCTCAATCCGAGAATGCCGATTCCTCGGCAGACGCATGGGTAACGACCCACGCCGAAGAAATTAAGCAAATGACCCCGCAGGAGTGGTGCGAAATCGAGCCGAAATTGGCACAACGCATTTACGGCAGCTTTTCTCCCGAACAAGAAATTGCATTGTGGGAGTACAAGTTTGACGAAACACTCAAACTTGACTGGAAACCGGCTGAAAGAGAACACATCCTTGCCCTAAAACAATTTATCACAGACAACCGCGACATTTTCTTTGAATCCCCATTATCTGAAAACTCAAAGAAAAGGCTTGATAAATTTGAAAAAGAATGGATTGACAAAGGCATCAATGAGCTCGGATGGTCCAAATACCTTTGCGGCTCCCTCTCAATGTCGGCCTATCCGCTGAAATCCACCGACGGCACCCCCCGCATCCCCGAGGAAAAATAATCGCATATCCCGATAGCGGTAAAACAGCCGCAACCTCTGACCCGAAACCCAACCTTATAATAATGAGGAGGAACCGGAGCGGCATCGCCGCCAACAGCGCGGTGTAGCCGCGCCTTAACGTTAGCCACACGCAAGCGCCCCGCTTAGGCGGCGCGCAGCGTGTGGTTATCGCACCACCAACTCGGCACCGGCTACAGCGTAGCCGCTCCTCTCCCGACAAGACCGGCAGCTCACGCCGCCGCAAAAATCGGATGTAGATTATGTTACCCAAGCTGCGCGCACCTAAAGGCGCGCTTGCATGGGCCTAACATTAAGGCGCGGCCACACCGCGCTGTCAGCGGCTCTGCCGCAATCCCATTGAGCTACAATCTCCTGTATATCACCCAATCCTACAACTCATGAAACATATCATTTTTGCAATTATTTCAATCTTGCTCACCGGAAACGTCATGGCCGCTGATAATGACCCGGTCGCCGAATACATAAACGATGCGGCTGACTATGACATCACCATTAAAATCCCCGACGGATTCAAAGCGAGGAAATTGGACGGTGACAAAGAACTCGTCATAAACCCCGGTTTCCACTCCCGTCTTCAGCTACCCGAGGGTACTATCGGATGGATATATCAGATAATTCTTGAATCAGCCGACGGCAATTGCGCCATACTGATGCCTATAGCGTTTTTCAAACCAATCACTGCCACCGCATTGGGATCACATGTAAAAACCGAGATAAAAGCCTCTCAAAACGACATCCACTGTGACATCAAAAAGCATCTAAACCTGATAACCGGCCCCGATATGTCGCGATATTCGATGGCCGACACCGCCGCCGTCTACCCCCTGAACATGAGCAGACCCTATCTGGGAAAATACAACAACTGCACGGGGGTATATCTGCGGAAATTCGCCCATCCCGCGATGATTATAAAAATACTGATGACCGACGAGGGCCTCGCCCATAAAGAAAAATACCTCAAAACCCTTTTCGACAGCATAACCTACGGCAACACACCCTCCGAAGCCGGTACCCTCTCCGAAAAGGACGACATCAACCGCATCGGCGGCCTCCTCCCCCTCTGACCTCCCCTGAGAAAAGGTACATTGCCGTAAACTGAGCCCGCAGGGCGATATTGTGTTAAACCCCGTATGGAGCGCAGCGGAATGCGGGGAAAAGGGGAAAGAAGCTGCTCTCTAAAGTTAGAGCCCGTAGGGCGATGTGATGGAAACCGCCTCATTACCATCACATCGCCCTACGGGCTCAGTTTGCAAGCTCGTAAATCAACCATAGCGCCTTAACGCCGATATCTATCGTCAGCGGCAGAGCCGCCAATTACGCGGCATGGCCGCGTGTCAACGTTAGCCACATGCAACCGCGCCTTTAGG
>CAMWRO010000169.1 GCA_947176615.1 uncultured Porphyromonadaceae bacterium | reverse complement strand
TCACATGCGGCATCAACGGCAGCTACGTCTTCACCCCGGGAAATGTGTCGTTCCAACCCACACCCAAGGTCGAAGTTGCCGACACCGTAGGTGCCGGCGACTCTTTCACCGCAGCCTTCATCTCATCCATCCTCAAAGGTCTCCCCGTCGTCGAGGCCCACAAGCGCGCCGTCGACACCTCGGCCTACGTCTGCACTCAGCAGGGCGCAATGCCCGTCCTCCCCGCCGACCTCCTGAAATAAGCAATCTGACAAGATTGCGTCCTTGAATAGCCGTAGGTTGCGCTTGCGCAACCTACGGTAGATTAACGGATTAAAAATAAATCTGTAAAGATTTTTCAATCACGTCGCATCATGAAAAATCTTTACAGATTTATTTTTTAATGATATGTTTCCGGGGGTTGCGGTTTCGCAACCCCCGGCTATTCAAAGAATAATCCTTACGGATTAAATATTACTCGGGGCAAAACTCAGTTTCGCATCCCCCGACTATTCAAGATGTTGTCTAACAACATCTAAAACCACAAAGATAACTAAACAGGTGATTACAACTTCATGCCGATGCCAAAAAGGGCGTAATCATAGATAACGGGGTCAACGGGGTTGAAACGTCGCAACGATGTCATGATTTCATCGACGGCCCGGCGGTCGGCACTGCGCCGCGTGAGGAGTCCGAGCTCGCGCGCGGTGTCGTTGACATGAACGTCAAGGGGGATATAGAGCTGCGCCGGAGTAATCACGTCCCATATACCGATGTCGACAATCCCGTCATTGCGCACGAGCCATCTGAGAGCCATGTTGACGCGTTTCAATGCGGTCGTGGCGAGATTTTGAGGCAGGCAACGGGAATCGGCCACCCCGTCATTGGCGGCGGCAATCTCGCGGTTGATACCCTCGACAAGTTTCCATGCCGGGGCATTGTCTGCTGAAATATTTTCGTGACGGGCAAACTGCTGCAACGACCCGTGGGCGGTGTAGATGCGCCGCAGTCCGCGCATGTAGTGGCGCAGATTCTCAACAAAAAATGTGCGATGGATGTTTCCGTCGGGAAGTTCCTCATATCCCTCGTCCATCAGATAGTTAAACGGCTGATTGTCCATCAGCGAAAGCATTTTGTCACAGTTGCGGCATATCATCTTTCGGTTGCCCCATGCAATGGTAGCCGAAAGGAGCGCGGCAATCTCGATGTCGCGCGGGTCATCGAAACGACGCGGAAACTGCACCGGATCGTCGGCGATGAAGGCGGGAGAATTGATGCGCGCCGCCTCGCTGTCAAGTAAATCCTTTAAGTCCAAATTTCAAATAATAAATAAGTGACGCCATTCAAATTTCAAATAAAAAATAACAGATAAAAAAGGTTGAAATTTTTTATCTGTTATTTTTTATCTGTTATCTGCATTTACCTGCCCGACGCAAGAATCTTGTCGCGGAGCATGGTGTTGAAGTCTTTCTGATTGTTCAGCTCCTCAAGGGTGAGGTGCATGCGGTAACGCCAGTAATGCCGCGGGTTGGCGGGGATATTGATGAGTTCCTCGCGGGGATCCTGACGGCGAATCACGCCGTCCATCGACAGCCAGTCCTGCAACGGGAGGATGCAGAGCATCGACGGCGACTCAAGATGGAGCGAGACGATGCGGTCACATATCCACGGCTCGGCATAGAGGGGAGCCTCGCCGGGCTCGTGAAGGACTTCGTTGTAGAAACGCTGGGTGGCGGCGCGGTCGGCCTCCCACCAGCGGCGTATTCCGTCCATGTCGTGAGTCGAAGTGGTGCACACCGAGTAATAGGGGTAGCTCCATGTGTTGCCGAAAGCTGCTTGCGGGTCCTTGGGCATGCGCTGGATTTCGAGCGAGAGGATTTCAAGGGCATGCATGACAGCGGGAACACAGTCGGGAATCATGCCGAGGTCTTCGGCGCAGACGAGCATGTCGGTTGCGTCGATGAGGTGGGGAAGTTTCCACATAGCCTTTCCATACCAGAAGTCGTTGTGGCGGCGATAGTAGAAGTCGTTATAAAGGCGGTCGAAACACCAGCGTTCATAATCGTTCAACGCGCGGTAGGCATAGGTAAACTGGCCTGAGATGCGCGGGTGATATTTTCCTTTCTCATAGGGGTCCTCGATAAACAGCACTTGGTCAATCAGGCCGAGGAGCGCATTGCAGATTTTATTGTTCTTGTCGTTTTTCTCCTTGGTTGCGAAATAATTGACAACCTTGCGCTGGGTGTCGAACTCGGGGCGCAGGTGGTAACGTCCGTAACCGGCATCGACAAGAAAGAGGTCGCGACACTCATCGGTAAACTCGCCGAAGAAGTCGCCGAGGAACCAGTCCATGATGTAGGGGCGTGTCTGCAGGTCGACATCAATCCAGAAATCATAGTTGTAACGCAACTCGTCGGGGGTAAAGGGGAGCGCGGGGTTAAACACGCCGAGCAGGCCGTGGACTGCATCCATCGGAATCTGCCAGATGCGGAAAAATCCAAGGACATGGTCGATGCGGTAGGCGTCGAAGTATTCGGCCATCTTGCGGAAACGCGCTTTCCACCAAGCAAAGCCGTCGCGCGACATTTCTTCCCAGTTGTAGGTGGGGAAACCCCAGTTCTGACCGAGTACTGAGAAGTCATCGGGCGGCGCGCCAGCCTGACAGTCGAGGTTGAACAGACGGGGTGAAATCCATGCGTCGACACTTGTGCGCGAGATGCCGATGGGGATGTCGCCCTTGATAGCCACCCCGCGCGAAGCAGCATATTCGCGCACTTTTTTCAACTGACGGTCGAGATGATACTGGATATAGTAGACATACTCGATTTCGTGGCGGTGTTCCTTGATGAACTTGGCAACTTTTTCTTCGTCATAAACGGCATATTCGCCCCATTTATCCATCTCGGGAGTGTGGTTTATGTCACGGAGGACGCAGAAGGCGGCATAGGGGGTCAGCCAAGCCTCGTTTCGGGCAAGGAACGACTTGAAATCGTCGCCGGCGAGTGTCTTGGCTCCATCTTGGTCAAACAGCTCGCGGGTGAAGGCGTTTTTTGCATTGTTGACGCGCTCGTAGTCAATCTGCGGCAACTCGTTCAACTCGCGGCCGAGAGCATCATAATAGCGCTGACGCTCGGGGTCGACGAGACGGCCCATTTCCTGAAGTCGCAGATACATGGGGTGGAGCGCAAATGTCGAGTTGGCGTTATAGGGATAGGAGTCAGTCCATGTGCCGGTCATGGTAGTGTCATTGACAGGGAGGACCTGCAGGAATGTCTGCTCGGTCGAAGCGGCCCAGTCAACCATCTTCATGAGGTCCATAAAGTCACCCACACCGAAGTCTTCCTCGCTGCGTAGCGAGAACACGGGGATGGCGACACCTGCACCGTGCCAAGGAGTGACGGGGTTAACCAACCGCTGTCCGGCGCTGACGATGCACTCGTCGGGTGTGGTCGGGTTGACGTTCAGAGTGCGGTTCTCGCCACCTTCCCACGCGACAAGGGCGCGAGTATTCTTTTTAAGAATCACAAATTTATACTGCGATGAACCTTTAATTGCGCCGACAGGGATGTTGACGGCCCATTCGGGATAGGCCGCGTCACTCATCACAACGGCCTGAGCGGGATCCCAAAGTCCCAACGCGGGATTCTCGCCACAGACGGCGACAACTTCATCGGGGCGTATCATGGGGGCGCTGACTTTCAGAGTCAGCATTCCGGCCGCAGGGAGCGCGGCTTCTGCCCGTCTGTCACGGCGGAGGATGCAATCGACAAAGGCCGAAGCATAATATGGTTTGTCCCAAGGCTGGTCTTGCCAACGGTCATAAACAGAGATGCGATGAGCATCGGCCTCGTGAATGAAAGCCCTCTGCGGCCCCCACTCGCGACGCACCGTTCCGTTTTCGTGACGGACGATATATCCGTAGTCAAATCGGGAAACACTGTCGGGAATCTCAACCTCGGCCTTCCAGTCGCTGTCGCCAGTCAGGTACATAGGGACGGCATGATCAAGGTCGTTGGCACCCAATGCTTTGTCAGAGCCGGTGATGAAAAGCGATTCACCCCACTCGGTGTGGTAATTGATATTAAAGGTAAGTTTCATGTATAAGTATGATATCTGATAAAAATTTTTTAGTCCGTATCGGGCACGATGCCGTGCCTCACCACAAAGATAGTGATTTATTTTAACGGCATCAATTTTTAGGTAAAAAAAGTGAGGCACCCCGCAGGTATTGAACCTGCGGGGTGCCTGATAGAGGTTATAATGAATTTAGTTCATTACACGGGGGGAGGATTAGACACCTTGGAGCTTGAACTGGATGGGGAGAGTGTACCACACGTTCACGGCGTGGCCATTCATCTTACCGGGGACAAACTTGGGAAGTGTCTTGACAACGCGAACAGCTTCCTTGTCAAGGTCGGGGTCTTTACCGCGGACAACCTTAACTTCGCCGACGGCACCGGTCTTGGTAACGACGAACTGGACAACTACACGGCCCTGAACGTTGTTTTCCTGTGCCATAGCGGGGTAGCGGATGTGGTCAGCGACATACTTGAGAAGGGCGGCTTCACCACCGGGGAACTGAGGTTTCTGTTCCACAACGTCAAAGACGCGGTTGTCTTCAACGGGTTCCGGTTTCTTTTCCTCGACGATAACCTCTTCCTTGTGCTCGCGCACGATGTTAAGGTCGTCAGTACCCTTGTCAAAGTCGGTTGTACCCACAGCGGTATCGGTATCCTTGAGGTCATCCTGACTCTTGATTTCCTCAACGACTTCTTCGTCTTTGGTAATCTGAAGCTCGGTTGACTTCACAGTGTTAAGGATTTCCTCGGGGAGAGCCTCGGGCTGCTGCTCTTCAAAGCGCTGCTGCTCGGGTTCTTCCTGCTGTTCTTCCTCTTGCTGCTCATCGGCCGAGTAGTCAATCATGGTCTGCTCGATCTGATCCTCGGGACGTTCCTCAGCCTTGTTCATCACGGTGTTGGCAAGCAAACCGAGAAGAGCGACAATGAGAAGGACGATAAGGATTACGAGCATCGACATGTTGTGACGCTTGGCCGAAGCCTTACGAAGCTCATAAGCACCGAATTCTTTGTTTTTGCCTTCAAAAACAAGTTCAATCCATTCTTTTGATGAAAGATCTACATCTTTTGCCATATTTCAATAGAGATTTTTCAGGTTAATATATATCTGTCATCAATGAATTACTTCTTAGGGTGCTTAGCGAGATAATCGATAATCATAGCTGAGTCGACGGCATTGATGTTGTCAATCTGGTAACGCGAAATCTGGTTGATCTGCATTTCGTCGAGTGCGCTGATGAGCGATTCCCATGAAGCCTCGGGAGTAGCCTTGATAATAACAATGGGGCGGGTGATAGTCGAGTCGTTACGAATCTCACGGGCGCGTGCCTGATAGATTGAGTCGTTGGCGGCAGAGTTGCCGGGGGCAAACTCTTTGTTGCGCCACTTGGCCTTTTCGACTTCGATTTTGTCAAGCACCTTCTTGTTACGATCATGGAGGATCTTGCGGATGCCTTGCTGGATTTTTCCGTCGTTGCCGAGGAACTGTTCAGCCTGAAGTTTGTTGTTGTCGATGCGACCGTCACCGTCAGCGTCGGCCACATCGGGCATACCTTCGTAGAAGTAAACGGTATTCATGGGACGGCCTGAGTCGTCTTTCTTGATGTTACCGTTGGCATCGCGGTCAGTAGCAAGGATGAGGGTGATTGCTTCTGATTCCTTTGCTTTGTTCATCTCACTCTGCTCAATCTTCTCGTTGGAAGGGAGGGCGATTGTGAGAGTCTGCGATTTAATCATCGTGGTACAAAGCATGAAGAATGTAATCAGAAGCATGTTCATATCCACCATAGGAGTGAAGTCCACGTGGATAGACATTTTCTTTTGGGCTCCTTTTTTCTTTTTGCCCTTGTCTGATTGTTCTATCTGTGCCATAATGATTAATCTTGCTCGGTTTTTAAAGCGGTCATGATGCTGAAGCGGTTCATCTTCATGGTCTGCAGGTTGTCAAGCACGTCGTGGACAGTGTTGTAGGGGGTGTCCTTGTCGGCCTTGACAGCGATACCTTCGCCTTTCTTGATGGCTTTCTGAAGGTTGTCGTTACCTGAGTTGTAGATGGCGCGCATCCAGATCTGGAATTCGTTCAGGTGCTCCATGTCCTTGTTGTCGTTGATAGGAATACCGACGGCCTTGTCGTTCATGTTGGAAATGAACTTGTCCTGCTCGGTCTGCGACATACTGAGGAACTGGTGGAGAACTTGGAAGGGAACTCCGAACATGTTGATTTTAGAGAACGTGGCTGCGTCGGCCTCGGTAAGCTGAACCGCCTTGGAGGGATTCTGCTTGTTATAGAGTTCTACTGCTTCCTTCAGCACCGAAGCACGGATAGCCTCGGTACCCCACTCGTCTTTCATCTCGGCATCAGCATCACCGGCGAGGGAGATGAAGACCTTCCCTTCGGGGCTGACGAGAATCGAGGCGAGGTTGGCAGTCGGCACCTTCTGTTCCGACACCGACGAAGGTGTCATCACGGTAACAGGTTCCTTCTGCAGGAATGTTGATGTCAACATGAAGAAAGTAAGCAAGAGCACAGTCACGTCACTCATCGCGGTCA
>CAMWRO010000168.1 GCA_947176615.1 uncultured Porphyromonadaceae bacterium | reverse complement strand
TTAATCACTATACATGTATGTTGATTTTATCTCGATTTCGATATAGTACCCAAACTGAAAGGATGCTTACTATCAGCCATATTGCAAGCCAAACAAACCGAACCGGCTCACTAAACGAATAAAACACTATTATCCCACTAAAAAACTCCGTTACCAGACAACACAATATGGTTTCGTAAGGAATATTTTCCACTCGATAATGTTTTGGGTTACTATTTCTTAAAATCTCATCTATCTTACCGGCTCCCCAAATAATCGGAATCAGCAAAAGATATGCAAATATATATATTCCAAGAAATAATATAAAGGTTATTGAATCGTAACAACACAATGAAAAGAAGACACTTACAATTATTACGCATTCCGAAAATACAACGACCGGATTCCGGAGGATACCCTTGAACCAACCCATGCAATCGCACAGTATCAGAAATAATGTGTTCAATGGTGCCAAGACGGGGATTGAAATGATTATGGTCATTACACCAATCCACATCCCGAGCTGAAAGCCGGCAAATATAAATTCTGCGGCAAACGACGCGATTATAAAACAAATGTAGGGTAATATCAAGTAGTTCATCTTGAATTTAAATTGCGTAAATTATTTCTAATCATTTGTCCATAAGCCACCTATAGCATCGCAATCTTCGCCGACCGACGCCACGGACCCTCCCACCGCCGGCAGCAAAGCCACCACTAAAACTGACATCTTCCTTACCATAGCTTGAAAAATTGTGAAATTATATATTAATTCAATGGGTAATAAAATTATATAAACTACGACATAGAACCATAATTGATAAAATATAATTAACCGTTAACAGCGGATGTGAGTTATCTGGTGATTGTGAAATGTATAATCAGCAGGTATAATGTGCATAACCCGACATATGCATATATTATATAAAAGATTGTATTTAGGAATTTCTGTTTCATCTTCTTTGCTATTTTTTTGTCCAAAACAAGTGTGAATTAGTCAACTATAGGTCCTCTATAATTGATAGTTTCAAATGATGCGAAGCCGTTGTGGATGATTATTCGTGTCGCCCAACAAATATAGCCATCACATATTTCATCCCTTTTCACGATATACGCATTAGTTCCGGAGAGAAAAGATGTATTCCATTCTGAAATGTATTTCTTTTCTTGATTCCCAAATAACGGTCGAATGGTTTCATAATCAGTTCCGATGTTGTCAACACTAATACTATATTTCTTATTCCATACTGATACAGAGCCATAGGAACCCTCTGAAATAGATTCCCTTATAAATATAGTATCGCAAGTCTGATTTATCTTAATATAATCTGAAAAATTAAATTTACACTTGCCATTTAATTCGCTATACCTTGGACTTTTACGCAACTGAGCCTTAGCAACATGCCCGATAACAGTATCAAGATTGACATTATTAGCCCATGTCGCGTGACCCATAACAATTATAATTATATATAGAAATAATCTTTTCATAATGCTTTACTAAAATTTAGTTTTAACATACCTGCCAAAAGAATCGCAATTATTAGTAATCAAATTTTTTTCATCACGATTGTATTGCCAAGTTATTTATCAAGAAAGCGAGTATTAGAAAACGGATATGTAATAGTTTCAAAAGAAGAATATCCATTGTGGATTATAATTCGCGTGGTGTGGATGACGCGGTGACGCACCCTCGCCGCGTCGTAGGTGTAACTTATCGATTGACTCGTTTTTCGGCCGGTGAGGCGGTCGGTTCCTTGCACAAGCTGCACCGAAAGCGGCAGGTTTATCGAGTTGTAGCACATCGTCTTGATATTGCGCGACTGGTCCTTCACTGTGTTGCCGTTGGCATCGTAGCCAAACTGCGTTTCCGACGGGTCAAAAATTTCGGGGTTGCGTCTCGGCACCTCGAAGCCTCGTGGCGAGGCGGTATAAGAGCCGCCACTGTCATCAAGTCCGGGGTGTGCCGATGTGCCGGTTATATCGGTATAACGATGGCTGATATCGGCCCGGCAGACATGGCTGTTAGACACCATAAGAACCGCTAAAACTGTTGCAATAAATAAACGTAATGAAGAAATTTTTATATTCATGGCGAGAGAGGCTAATGATTTAGTGCAAATATAAAGATTATATTACTATTTTCCAATTTTATACAAATTAATTCAACGAGCCAAAAACAGAAGAAATGCGGATTGATGTTAAAAATTTTAATGCGGGTAAACTGTTATGACGTGGAAATGTGTTATTTTTGTGTTGTAATTATTATGAGCGATGACTGAGGAGAGGAATGACGATACCCGGAAGACTCCCGGCGGCGATGAAAAGCTGTCGTGGTGGGGGCGCGCCGTGGCCTTCGGGACACGAGCGTGGGACTATTGCACGGAAGGGGTGTGGGAAGACCCGCGCCGCGACTGGAAGGTCAACGTCGTCAAGACGCTGAATCTGACCGTGCGCTCTTTTCTCAACAGCGACCTGCAGTCCAAGTCGTGCGCGATGACTTACCGCACTCTGCTTGCCGTTGTTCCGGCTCTGGCGCTGCTTTTTGCCATCGGGCGCGGATTCGGATTTCAGAATCTGCTGCAGGGAGAGCTGTTCAAGTATTTCCCGTCACAACAGAAAGCACTCGAAACCGCGCTGCGGTTTGTCGACTCTTATCTCGCTCAGGCATCGGAGGGGATATTTGTCGGCGTGGGCATCGTGTTCCTGTTGTGGACATTGATTTCCCTGCTGATGAATGTGGAGGATGCATTCAACTCAGTGTGGGGTGTGACGACGGGGAGGTCGATATGGCGCAAGGTGACTGACTACACGGCGATATTGATTGTCCTGCCGGTATTGATGATCTGCTCGGGAGGCATCTCTATCTTCATGTCGGGTGCGTTGCAGAAAATTCTGCATTTCGGCTTCATGACACCGTTGGTGACATTTCTACTCGATTTTGCCTCCTACTTTTTCTCGTGGCTTTTCTTTGCGGGCGCCTATATGCTGATTCCAAACACAAAGGTAAAGTTTGCCAACGCCGCCATTGCCGGAGTGCTTGCGGGGACTTCGTTCCAGCTGCTCCAGTGGGTATTTGTGTCGGGACAGATGTATGTGGCGAAATACAACGCCATCTACGGCAGCTTCTCTTTTCTTCCGTTGATGCTGATATGGTTGCAGCTGACGTGGCTTATCACCCTTACCGGCGCACTGGTCTGCTGTTCTTCCCAAAACATTTTCCGGTTCAGTTTCGAGAAACAGATTGACGGGATTTCGCTTGACTACCGTCGCCGCGTGTGTCTTGCAATCATGACCATAATTGTGAAACGATTCAAGGACAACATGCGCCCCATAACGACAGATGACCTCACTACGACCTACGGTTTCCCGCCTCGGCTGGTCGACCTTGTCGTGGCACGCCTGCTCGAAACCAGACTCATCGTCCAAATAGCCATACCCGACAAAAACGCCCCCGCGCCGCTGCTTCCTGCCATGAGTCCCGAAAACTATACCGTCGCCCGTGTCATCTCCACGTTGCGCAAATGGGGCTCGGGGCAGTTCATACCCGGGTTTGACCGGCGTTTCGGCCCTATCAACGAGATTCTCGACACTGTGAACGAGAAACTTGCGGGAGAAGACGAAAACATTCCTCTCACCGACATTGACATAAAAGTTTAATCTCACTTTTTATTAAAAAAATCATGAAAGAACCAATCGCAACCAAAGCTGCCCCGGCAGCAATCGGCCCTTACAGCCAAGGTATCAAGTGTGGCACAATGCGCTTTATCTCGGGACAGATTCCCGTCAATCCCGCTACCGGCGAAGTTCCCGAAGGCATCAAGGCCCAGACCGAGCAGTCAATCGCCAATATCAAGGCTATCCTTGCCCAGACAGGCATGACTCTTGACAATGTGTTAAAGACAACCGTATTCCTTGCCGACATGAGCCTTTTCGGCGAAATGAACGAGGTCTACGGACGTGAGTTCACCGAGCCCTACCCCGCCCGCTCGGCTGTCGCCGTCAAGGAGCTCCCCAAGCAGGTCCTCGTCGAAATCGAGGTAATCGCCGCCGAATAAGCAGTCTGACTGATTAGACTCGTTTTTTGAATGTTTTCCAATCACCCGTATTGGAAAACATTCTTTATTTTTGCAGTGTCAAATAAAATCAACGCACCATGAAACGCTATAATGTCATCACATTTCTAATCGGACTGCTTTTTCCATTGACAGCCGCGTCAGAGACTTGCTCGCTCAATTTCGGCAACGCGGTAAAATTTAACGACGACTGGAAATTCATTCTTGCCGACAGTTCGGCCATGTCCCTCCCCGACTATGACGATTCCCGGTGGCGGCAACTCGACCTGCCACATGACTGGTCAATCGAGGGAAAGCTGTCGCCGTCACTGAACAGTTGCACCGGGTATCTGCCGGGAGGCATCGCATGGTATCGCAAGACATTTGATTTCACCCCTGACGGGCAGAACCGCTTCATATATTTTGAAGGAATCTACAACCGCAGCGAGGTTTACCTCAACGGCCACCTGCTCGGGAAACGCCCCAACGGCTATGTGTCGTTCCACTATGACCTGACGCCATATCTGAAAGAGGGCAAAAATGTGATGGCAGTGCGCGTAGACCACAGCCGCGAAGCTGATTCACGATGGTATACAGGCTCGGGAATCTACCGCGACACATGGATGGTAACCGCCGGTGACTCCCGCTGGGATGCTTGGGGCACCGGGTGGAAAGCCACGTCGATAACCGACAGGAAAGCGACGGTAGAAGTTGACGTGAAGGCTGTCGGCCCGGCTGGAAAAGGCCGACTGAAGGCTGTGGCGACAATCACCGACACGGAAGGCAATGTCGTAGCCCGGAAATCTAAAAACATAGCTGCCGGGGAACGTTCAACCATAAACATGACAATTGCCAACCCCCGGCGGTGGGACATCGACTCGCCCTATCTCTACACGCTCGTCACCCGACTGTATGACAACGGCCGGGAGGTCGACCGCAGCGAGTGCCGGATAGGGTTACGCACACTGGAATTTGACCCCGACAACGGTTTTGCCATAAACGGGCGCAACATAAAAGTCAAGGGTGTGTGTCTGCACCACGACGCGGGGGTTCTCGGCGCAGTGGTTCCGCGCGACGTGTGGGCGCGGAGGCTCGACAACCTGAAGGCTATCGGGGCCAACGCCATACGCATGAGCCACAACCCGCAGGCCCCGGTGCTGTATGACCTGTGTGACGAAAAAGGGTTCCTCGTCATGGACGAAGGGAGCGACGAATGGGAATATCCCAAGCGCAAGTGGGTCGAAGGGTGGAACAAGGGCACTCCGAAATATGAAGGCTCGTATGACTTCTTTGAGGAATGGATCGAGACCGACGTGGCCGACATGGTGCGCCGTGACCGCAACCATCCGTCGATATTCCTCTGGAGCGTCGGCAACGAGGTCGATTACCCCAACGACCCGTATTCCCACCCTGTTCTCGACGGTAAAAACTCATCAATAAACCAGCCGATGTATGGCGGTTACAATCCCGATGCTCCCGACGCGATGCGCATCGGCGAGATTGCCCGACGCCTCGCGGCCGTAATACGCGGCATTGACGATTCCCGCCCGGTAACAGGCGCGCTCGCCGGAGTCGTGATGTCAAATGAGACCGAATATCCCCGCGCTGTCGATGTCGTGGGTTACAACTATACCGAAAACCGTTATGCCGAGGATCACGCCGCCTACCCCGACCGCATTATCTACGGCAGTGAAAACGGGCAGGGATTTGATGCGTGGAAAGCGGTGCGCGACAATGACTACATTTTCGGGCAGTTCATCTGGACCGGCACCGATTATCTCGGCGAGTCGGGACAGTGGCCCTCGCGCGGACTCAACACGGGGTTGCTCGACTTTGGCAGTTTCCCCAAACCCCGCGGACACTTCCGCGCCGCGCTGTGGTGTGACCGCCCCGTCACCTATGTCGGCGCCTATCCGGTCAACCGCCGTTCAAGAGGATGGGTGTCAATGGACGCTCCGGCGGTGTGGAACCATGAACCGGGGCAGACGGTAAGAGTCGTAAGCTACACCAACGCTCCCGCCGCTCGGCTTGAACTGAACGGCCGACAGGTCGGAGATACCAAACCCTATAATGACACTACGGGAATAATCCACTGGGACATACCGTTTGAGCCGGGAACACTTGTCGCCCACGGAGTAGGCACTGACGGCACAATTCTGTCATCTGACACCATCGTGACCTCAGGACGTCCCGCAGCCCTCCGCATTACCGCTCTCGGCCCCACGACGCTTGAAAGCCATGAAAATGTTGCTCATATCCTTATCGAGGTCGTTGACGACAACGGCAACCCCGTCATCCTTGCCGACAACAATATCACCTGCCGCATAGAGGGCGGCACGGTAAGACTGCTCGGACTGGAAGGGTCAGACAACACCGACATGGGCGATTACCGCGACAACCGCCAGCGGGTCTACGGAGGGCGCCTTCTCGCATATCTTGCTCCGGTCAAGAACTCTAACGGCCCCTCGACTGTTACATTTACCTCACCGTTGCTTAATGGCGGTGAAATAACCATAGACGTAAAATGAGTCTTAGAGGGTGTTTCATAACAACTGTTAAATCCAAAGCCCGTTTACACGCGTCGGATTTTGTCATGAATCGAGGGAGCATA
>CAMWRO010000167.1 GCA_947176615.1 uncultured Porphyromonadaceae bacterium | reverse complement strand
ACAGCGACTGCCGCGAGGGTATCTGCGGTATGTGCTCGCTCTATATCAACGGACACCCCCACGGTCCCGTACAGGGCATCACTACCTGCCAGCTCCACATGCGCAAGTTCAACAACGAAGATACAATCACCATCGAGCCTTGGCGTTCTGCCGCATTCCCCGTAGTGCGCGACCTCATGGTTGACCGCAACGCCTTTGACAAAATCCAGCAGGCCGGCGGTTATGTATCGTTCAACTGCGGCGGTGCTCCCGATGCCAACGCTACCCCCATCTCCAAGGAGGTTGCCGACATCGCTATGGACTCGGCCACATGTATCGGCTGCGGTGCCTGCGTGGCAGCATGTAAGAACGGCTCGGCAATGCTCTTTGTAGCTGCCAAGGTGAGCCAGTTTGCCCTCCTGCCCCAAGGTCAGGTAGAGCGTGCCCGTCGCGCCCGCGCTATGGTCAAGAAGATGGACGAACTCGGTTTCGGCAACTGTACCAACACCGGCGCATGTGCCGCCGAGTGCCCCAAGAACGAGTCGCTCAGCAACATCGCCCGTCTCAACCGCGAGTTTATCAAGGCTAAACTGGCCGATTAATCAGGCTGATTAAATAACTCATAGGGACTTTAAGGTCTTTACTGACTTTAAAGTCCCTGTTTTTTTTACACCATGTCATTCACATCGAGCGAGCGCCGGGGCCTCATCGCCCTTGCGGCTGTCATGACTGTCTTAATCGCCGTCACTGCATGGCTTACCGGGAGGAATCATGCTCCCGCATCACTGCCGTCCACGGCCGATGACACGACGGCTGTAGCTGTCGCCGTCGCCGTCATCGACACCGCAGCCGCCGACACGGTCACCATGCCGACACGAAAGCGCAGAGGCATCAGACGCAAAAACACGACACGAAAGCGCGCTGCCACACCGTCGGCGCGACGAATCCTAAATGACACAGTAAAACGATAAAAAAATGCCGGTCACTCTTGTAACTAATCGGCATTTTTTGCGTCTATAAGAAAAACATTGTACTATGCGCAAAATCATTTCCATCATCATTTCGGCGTTAACCATCCTCGGCATGACGGCTCAGACCGTGGTTGTCGACAGCGAGGATGGCGGCGTGATTGCCGGAGCATCGGTTTTCTCGGCCTCGGGTGCGGTAGCGGGTATTTCGGGCAGTGACGGACGTGTCCCTGAACAGTCGATAAAGTCATTTCCCGTCACCGTGCGCAGTCTCGGCTATGAACCAGTCACACTGACCGCGCCGACTGACACCGTGCGTCTCCGCTCGTCATTCATCAGTCTTCCCGAGGTTGCGGTCAACGAGAAGACGCGCGATGTGCTGCGGCAAGTGTGCTATGTGCGCGAGTATCTCGGGATAACGACCGGGACTGACACAACAATGATTTTTGCCGAATACATGGTAGACTATTTCATCCCACGACACAAACTGAAGAAATACAAGTTTCATTACACACCGACGGTTCTCTGCCGCCGCAACTATGAGCGTTTCGGCAACGACAGTATCGCGGTCAACGACCCGGATGTCGAGGCGTTGTCATTTCTGCAATTCGCTACCGCAGACTCGACCCGTTTCAACGAAATCGAGTCACTGAGGAATCTTGCCGCAGGCAATGACACGGTGATGGGGAAATACAATGTAAAGCGCATTATCCGCAAGACCGACAAGGGATACTATATCACCCACGACATGCTTGCCGATGATAAAGATCACACCCTCTCGCCGTGGATATTCAAGATGCTCGGCCTGACAATGGACATGACCGACGTGCTCTCCACCGCAGGCTACAACCGCAACGGAACGGGAAGGTACGGCCCCGAAGACATGGCATTCATGTCACAGACCATCCGCGCCACAGCTCGGGGAAAATGGTTCAAAAAATGGTTGAAAACAAAAGACCCGATTGAAATCAGCGCCTACTACGAGGTCTACCCGATCGATTACGAGTATCTGACCGCAGAGGAGTCCAAGGCAATGGAAAAGGAGACGCGGTACCTCGACCACATCACCGTGCCGCCCACCGCACCGGCTCTTGACAACGCGACAGCCGCGCTTGTCGCCCACGGGGAGGCTTTGAAGGCATCAATGAAGGGCGAGAATGAGCCAGCTGCTGATTGACATGTAGATTACCATGCCGATAATGTCGTTGGTAATCGAAATGAACGGGCCTGTGGCGAGTGCGGGGTCAATTTTCAATTTTTCAAGGGTAAGGGGGACAAATGTGCCGAACACCGAGGCAAACATCACCACGCAGAACAGTGACAGCGACACGGCGATGGTGGTAACCTGATGGCCGTTTCCGAGTTTCAGCAGATTGTAGACAAATACCAGCAGGGCGATTATGCCGCCGTTGATGAGTCCCACTCCAAGTTCCTTGAGGAGCTGCCGGGCCGATTTTCGGATGTCGAGAGAGCCGTTGGCAAGACCCTGTACCACGATTGCCGACGACTGCGTGCCCACGTTACCGCCGGTACCGCCGATTAGGGGGATAAACAGCGCGAGAGCCGGGTCGGCCACAAATCCGTTTTCAAACTGTCCGAGGATTACCGAGTTGCACAGACCGCCGACCATGCCGATCAGAAGCCACGGCAGTCGCGCCTTAGTCTGCGTGAACAGTGTGTCGTCAGATTCCACATCGCTCGAAAGACCTGATGCCAGCTGATAGTCTCGCTCGCTCGAATCACGCACGCGGTCCATCACGTCGTCGACGGTTATGCGCCCCACGAGGCGCCCTATCGAGTCGATGACAGGCATAGCCACAAGGTCATATTTCTCGAAATCGAGGGCCACTTCGTCAATAGGCGTGTCGGCTTTAACCGAGGCGGGATTTTCCTCCATCACATGCTTGATTTTGGATACCGACGGGTGGGTTATGAGAGTCTTGAGCGGCAATATTCCGCGCAACCTCTCGTCGTTGTCGACAACGTAGACATAGTAGATTTCGTCGAGTTCCTCGGCCTGCATCCTCATCTGCTTGATGCACTCGGGCATGCTCCAGTTCTCGTTGACGACAATCATCTCGGTGCCCATCAGGCCGCCGGCAGTGTCCTCGTCATATTTCAGAAGGTCGATAATGTCGCCCGCCTGCTCAACGTCGTCGATGTGGGACAGAATCTTCTCGCGGTCCTCCTCGTCGAGTTCCTGAAGGATGTCCACGGCGTCGTCAGTGTCGAGGTGGTCAATCTGGTTGGCGATGTCCTCGGCATCCATGCGCGACAGCAGCTTGCGTCGGTCATCCTCGTCAAGTTCCATCAGCACCTCGGCCTGCGTGTCCTCGTCGAGCAGCTTGTAGAGATACTCGGCCTCGTCAAGGTCAAGGTCCTGATACAGTTCGGCGATGTCGGCGGGGTGCAAGTCGGCAAGCTCGTCCCGTGCCGCTGACTCGGCATGGTCGTTGATTATCTTGCGTACATGAGAGAGGTATTCGGGCGAAAATTCTTTCATCAGTCAGTTGTGGCAGTGTTGATTCGGCAGGTGGAAATCAAGTTGGTGAGTTCAATGAATTGCTCTACGCTCAGTTGCTCGGGCCTCATGGCGAGCAACGGGATGTCGGGCAATGGAACTCCTGCCGGAAACATGCCTCGCAACGAGTTGCGCAACGTCTTTCGCCGCTGGCCAAACGAAGTCTTGACCACCGACTTGAACAACCTCTCGTCACACCCCAAGTCGGTCACATCGTTGCGTGTCATCTTGATGACGCCGCTCTTGACCTTGGGTGGCGGGTTGAACACATTCTCGCTGACGGTAAACAGATATTTCACATCATACCACGCCTGAAGCAACACGCTCAGTATGCCGCGGGTCTTGGTCCCGGGAGGGGCGGCAAGACGCTCGGCGACCTCGCGCTGAAGCATTCCCGAGCAGCACACCACTTGGTCCTTGTAGTCGAGGACGTGGAAAAATATCTGGGATGAAATATTGTAGGGATAATTTCCGATTACGCAAAATTTCTGACCGTCGGGATAAAAGTCGGCAAGGTCGAGTTTCAGGAAATCGGCATCAAGGATGCGGTCGTGCAAGTCGGGGTAATGCTCTTTCAGGTAGGCTATACTTTCCCCGTCAATCTCGGCCACGGTGACATCATGGCCGGTGGCGACGAGATACTTGGTCAGTACCCCCATTCCCGGGCCGACCTCCATGACCGGCAACCCCCGGTATTCGTCAAGGGTAGCGGCAATGCGTGCCGCGATAGATTCGTCGGTCAGAAAATGCTGACCCAGTGCCTTTTTAGGGGTCACTTCGCCGTTTGCGCCCGACCGCGATGTCTTTTTTCCTCTTTTCATAATCATTCGACGTTTTGAATGAACAACAAATACCAAATGCAAAGATAGCTCTTTCCCGCGAAAAAAACGCCTTTTATTGACAAAAACACTTAAATAAAACCAAAAATCATTGGCCGGGGAACGATATTACCGACTTACTTTGTAAATTTGTATGACTCTAATATAGAACACAGTTTATCTCTGAAAACATAGCAAATGCTCTCGATATTATCACTGAATTTCAGCCGCTTTCGCCCGTCGGCATGGCGGCGGATACACTTGTCGGCTCTTTTGTGGCCGCTCTTGGCAGTCGCTGCCGGCGTCGCGGTGACTTGTGCCGGGGTTGTCCCTTTGTTGCGACCGGCCGGCTTTTCACCCGGTTCCATAAACCCGACGCTGCTTTTCGACCTCTTTTCCACGGCGGGCCGATGGCTCGCATCGGCGATTGCCTTCATGTCGGCCACCGGCCTGACCATCCTGACAGCCATCGGTATCACAGCGGTCATCGCCGGGGTTTACGGTCTCATTGCCGGATGGAAACATGTCGTGGTCAAGGAGCGCGAAATAGCATTTGACACCCTCCCGCCCTCCTATGACGGTTACCGCATCGTACAGCTTTCCGACCTCCACATAGGCACTTACCGCTTTGACCCGCGTGTTGTCGACCGCATAGTAGGCCGAGTCAATGCCCTGAACCCTGACCTGATTGTGTTTACCGGAGACCTCGTCAACCGTAGTCCCGACGAGCTTGAGCCGTTCATTCCGGCTCTCAGCCGCCTGAAAGCCCGCGACGGGGTTGTTTCAATCATGGGCAATCACGACTATTGCGTCTATGGCAACTTCAAGACTCAGCGCGAGCGTGTCGAGGCTATCCACCGCCTCCAGTCGATGCAGCGTGACAGTCTCGGGTGGCGGCTGTTGCTTAACGAGAACATGACCATCGGCCGCGACGGCCAACGGATTGCCATCGCGGGTGTCGAGAATGCGGGGAAAGGATTTGTTGACCACGCCGACCTTCGCCGCGCCATGCGCAATGTTGACCCTGATATGTTTACAATCATGCTCAGCCATGACCCGTGTCACTGGCGGAATGAAATACTCCCCGACACGGAAATCCCGCTCACCCTCTCGGGCCACACCCACGCCATGCAGTTCCGTCTCGGTCCCCTCTCTCCGTCGCGCCTGCTCTACAAAGAATGGAACGGCCTTTACCGCGACGGAAACCGGCTGCTCCATGTCAATCCCGGAACGGGCAGCAACGTTCCATTCCGTCTCGGCGCATGGCCGGAAATAAATCTGCTCACGCTAAGGAGTGAAAAGTGAAGGGGGAAGGTCTATTATCTTTACTCCTTTATCTTTCGATATCAATTGCGGAGACGAATGTTTTGAGCCATTTGTTGACAGTGTGAATATCCTGCAAAGCATGATGGCACACAGCCGACGGTCTGCAGTCGGGGGTAAGCTCTGACTTTATGGCATCGTAATCACCCACGGCTGAAAGGTCGACACAATCAGTATCAAAAACCGCCTTTATTTCGGGCAACAATTCGTAGGCATTGATGTCAATGAGCGTCGACATCATCAATCCTGCAAGCATTCCGTCACAACGGTCCACTTTCGGAAGGCGCGGAACCATGTCGGTCAGAAGGCGCCGGAACACTCCGATTATTTCATCGCGCCGTTCCGGCTCGTTAATCGCTATCATCCCGAGTGCTTCGTGGACATAACTGCGCGCATAAGAGTTGAAACCGGGAGTTTCGAGGAAGTCAAGCAGCACCGGGATGTCGTTGCGACCACACGCATAGACAGCCGGAATGAGAAGCTCGGCACTTATGTCGCCGAAATGATATTGCAGAAAGGCATCGCTTTGCCGCAGAATCTCCATAATGACAGGAAGTCCCTCCCGGCTTTTAAGCTCGGTAAGGAACATGACCCCATAAAGAATCGAGGCGTTGGTATAAGGCTCGATAGTATCATCTTCGATTGCGGCCCAAGTGCGACCGATTTCGTTTGTAATCAACCGATTCATGTCGGTGACGAGCTTGTCGGCGGGATGAGACAGTATCATGTCGACAGTCTCGTCGGGGAGGAAATCGATATTGGCGGGATCGAGCAAGATTGACTTGATTTCGGGATAACTGAACCGCTTGTAGACGTGATAGGCAGGATGCTTATAGGAGTAAGGTTCCGACGGGTGACGGTTAATCTCGGCCATCATGTCATTATAACCGGTATATAATTTCCGTGGCATAGCCTTGCCGGCTGTCTCGCTGCCGTCGACGACGGTATAGTTTCCTTTTCCGAGGTTCTTTTCAAGCATGGCGAGATAGGGTTTCTCATCCCCCTCGGGATGAATGACAAGATGGTGCCTGCCGTCAAGCCCGTATTCATATTCAATCAGCGGAATG
>CAMWRO010000166.1 GCA_947176615.1 uncultured Porphyromonadaceae bacterium | reverse complement strand
CCCGACGAGTTTCTGCTGGGCACCGGCGTCGGCCATCTGGTTGCGCACGACTTTCTGGGCGATGTCGAGGGCGAAAGTGCTCACTTCGTTGCGGAATTGCAACTCAGCTTCTTTGCGTTCCTGCTCAATCGACACCTTGGCGGCGTCCATGACCTTCTTGGCCTCGGCTTGCGCGGCAGCGCGGGCTTCGTCGATAATCTGAGATTTCATTCGGTCGGCCTCGCGGAGCATGTCGGCCTGCTGGCGGCGTGCTTCAGCAATCTGACGTCCGGCCTCCTCACGGGCATGGTCAAGCTGTTCTTTGGCATTTTGAGCATACTCCACACCCTTGTCGATGAGGTCGGCACGGCTTGCGATACCTTTCATAATCGCCGGCCATCCCCACTTCCACAAAATGAGGAAAAGGATGGCGAAGGAGACGAACATCCAGAATATCAAGCCGAAATCAGGCGTGAAAAGTTCCATGTCTCTATGAAACGAACATTGCGAGGATACAAACGATAACGGCAAAAAGAGCCACACCCTCGATAAGGGCAGCAATCACAATCATGTTACTGCGGATGTCACCGGTCGACTCGGGCTGACGGGCAATAGCTTCCATCGCTGATGCACCGATTTTACCGATACCGATACCGGCTGCGAGAGCCGCGATGGCAGCACCGAAACATGCACCGATACCAAGAGTTCCATTAATTGCTGCTAAAATCATTGCTAACATAATTCTTTAAATTTAAAAGTTATGGTTAAGTTTTAATTATTTTACTGTTACAGCCGGGGAGACAGCCTCGGAAACCTCTTTGTGTTCCTTGGCCTTGTGGTCATGGCCGTCTTCCTGAGCTAGAGAGATGAATATTGTCGACAACATGGTGAAGACATAAGCCTGAATGAAGCTGACAAGGACGTCAATCAGGAGCATGAACACCGAGAACATAACCGATACAACGGCAGTCGCGCCGGCAACCATCGGTCCCATCGCCGCGAAGATGAATATCAACAGCGTCAGGACTATCACAATCATGTGGCCGCCCATCATGTTGGCGAAAAGACGCACTGTCAGAGCCGCGGGTTTTGTGAAAATTCCGAAAAGCTCGATGACAGGCATTATGGGCAGCGGCCATTTCAGCCACCACGGCACGTCGGGGTTGAATATCTCTTTCCAGTAATGCTTGGTGGCAAAAATATTGGTTATCAGGAATGTGAAAATCGCCAGCACGAGAGTGACGGCAACGTTGCCGGTCAGGTTGGCTCCGCCGGGGAAAATCACAATCAGTCCCATCAGGTTCATCACGAGGATGAAGAGGAACACTGTCAGCAGATAAGGAGCGAAACGGGGTGCTTTGTCCTTGAGGGTGGGCTTGATGACACCGTCATAAATAAACATTATCAGTGCCTCGACTGCCCCTGTCATCTTGCGCGGGGCCTTCATGCCCATGCGCTTGTGCCAGCGGGCGACTGACATCACTGCCCAGATTACAAGTATCATTGTAATGAAGATGGCACAGACATTCTTTGTAATCGAGATGTCAAACGGCTTGATTTCCTTGCCATTGACAATCTCAACAACTTTGCCCTTGTATTCGCTGTCTTTTCCTGCGAGTCTAAACGTAGCGTTACCGTCGACATATTCTTTGCCCGCCTCCAGTTTAGAGGATGAGAAGACGTGCAGGCCGTCGGTGCCCCACACGATGACAGGCAGAGGAATGCGCACATGGTGGTTGAAAGGAACCTCCCAGCCATAGCCGTCCCCGAGATGCTCAAAAATAATCTCCTTGGGATTGACACCGCCCTCCCCTTCTGCCTCGTGTCCGGACGCAGCCGCACCGAGGGGGAACACAAGTGCAATCAAGGCAAAAATTGCCGTCAGGAATATAGACTTTCTCATCATCAAGTGGATTAATAGATGCACACCGACACTACGTTGCTATCGACATCGACAATTCCGCCTCCTATCGTGACTTCCTTTTCATCGCCGCTGTCGAGCGTGAAACGGACTGCGCCGGGGGTAAGGGTCGAGATGAGCGAGGCGTGGCCGGGCAATACCGTGAACGCTCCTTTAGCGCCGGGTAAGTGAACGACTTTTACCTGCCCCTCAAAGAGGACATCTTCTGCCGATATAACTTTTAGTATCATTGCTTAGTTCTTTAATAATATTATCAAATCGGACGCTCCGCCCGGGGGCGGTGATGGCCGCAGAGGCTATGCCTTGACCTCGGCAAGCATCTTTTTGCCCTTGGCGATGGCATCGTCGATAGTGCCGACGTTGAGGAATGCCTGCTCGGGATATTCGTCCATCTCGCCCGAAAGAATCATCTTGAAACCGCGGATTGTCTCGCTGAGCGGCACCATGACGCCGGGGAGGCCGGTGAACTGCTCGGCAACGTTGAACGGCTGCGAGAGGAATCGCTGGGCGCGACGGGCGCGGGCAACAACGAGTTTGTCCTCGTCAGACAACTCGTCGACACCGAGGATGGCGATGATGTCCTGAAGCTCGTTGTACTTCTGAAGAAGCTGCTTGACTGCCTGCGCGGTATTGTAGTGGTCCTCGCCGATGATGTTGGGGTCGAGGATTCGCGAGGTCGATTCGAGGGGGTCAACGGCGGGATAGATACCAAGCTCCGAGATTTTACGCGAAAGCACGGTAGTGGCGTCAAGGAAGCTGAAGGTGGTAGCGGGAGCGGGGTCGGTCAAGTCGTCGGCCGGCACATAGATAGCCTGTACCGAGGTGATTGAACCGTTCTTGGTAGAAGTGATTCGTTCCTGAAGGGCACCCATTTCCGATGCAAGTGTGGGCTGGTAACCCACGGCCGAAGGCATACGGCCGAGAAGTGCCGACACCTCTGAACCTGCCTGAGTGAAACGGAAGATGTTGTCGATAAAGAGAAGGATGTCCTTGCCGCCGCCGTCCTGATCGCGGAACTGCTCGGCAACAGTAAGGCCGGAAAGTGCCACGCGGAGACGTGCGCCCGGAGGCTCGTTCATCTGACCAAACACCAGAGTGGCCTGAGATTTCTCAACCTCTTTCATGTCGACATCGCCAAGGTTCCATTCGCCCTTGTCCATTCCTTCGCGGAACTTGTCGCCATATTTCATAACGCCGCTCTCGATCATCTCACGGAGAAGGTCGTTACCCTCACGGGTGCGTTCACCAACACCGGTAAACACCGAGAAACCGTTGTGGCCCTTGGCGATGTTGTTGATAAGCTCCATGATGAGCACTGTCTTGCCCACACCGGCACCGCCGAAAAGACCGATTTTGCCACCCTTGCTGTAGGGTTCGAGAAGGTCGATTACCTTGATACCTGTATAAAGAATCTCGGTACCGATTGTGAGGTCGTCGAATTTAGGGGCAGGCTGATGGATGGGACGCAGGTTTTCGCGTTCAAGCGCGGGAAGACGGTCAATAGCGTCACCCAGCACGTTGAGCAGGCGGCCTTTCACCTGATCACCGGTCGGGACGGCAATCGGACGTTCAAGGTTATCGACACGCACACCGCGCTGCAAGCCGTCGGTACTTTCCATGGCGACACAACGCACGGTGTCTTCACCGATGTGCTGTTCTACTTCAAGAATAAGCTGGGAGCCATCGGGACGATCCACCTTGAGAGCCGTGTAGATGGGAGGGATGATATTGCCTTCGCCCTCAAAAATCACATCGACCACGGGACCGATTACTTGGGCTACTTTTCCATATTTTTCACTCATTTCTCAGGAGTTTAAAAAGGTGTTGTTGTTTTCTTACTACTAAGTCGGCACGGTTGAAGCCGGGGACTAATGGATATACAACCTGAATGTAATAACCAATACCATCAGCACAAGGTTCACGAGGTTGATGGGGAGGAGATATTTCCATTCAAGCGAAAGGAGCTGGTCGATTCGCAGACGGGGGAATGTCCACTTGAACCAAATAATGATAAACGAGATTGCCACTGCCTTTCCGATAAACCACACAACCGAGGGTATGTAGTCCATGACGTGGTTGAAGGCATCAAGGCCGGGGATGTGGAGGGGCATCCAACCGCCGAAGAACAGCAGTGCAGCGACACCTGACACGATGAAAAGGTTAAGGTACTCGGCAAGGTAGAAGAAACCGAAGTGGATGCCGGAATACTCGGTGTGGTAACCGGCTGTCAGCTCGCTTTCGGCCTCGGGAAGGTCAAACGGGCCACGGTTGGTCTCGGCTGTACCTGCAATGAGGAATATCACGAAGGCGATAATCGCGGGAATGTGGCCCGAGAAGATGAACCAGAGGTTTTCCTGAGCCTGCACGATGCCGCCGACCGACATTGTTCCGGCGAGGGCGACCATCGTTATGACGCTGAGTCCCATCGACAGCTCGTAGCTGACCATCTGGGCTCCCGAGCGGAGCGCGCCGATAAGGGTGAACTTGTTGTTACTCGACCATCCTGCAAGAAGGATGCCGAGAACACCTATCGAAGACACGGCGAGCAGGAAGAATATACCCACGTTGAAGTCGATAATCTGCAATCCGTTACCCCAAGGAAGAACGGCGAAGGCGAGCATCGACGCGATGATTACAAGATAGGGGGCGAGGGCAAAGAGGAATTTGTCGACATGGTTGAGCGAGATAAGCTCCTTTATGAGAATCTTGAACATGTCGGCGATACTCTGAAGGAGTCCCCACGGGCCCACGCGGTTAGGGCCGAGACGGCACTGGAACGCGGCACACACCTTGCGTTCAAACCAGATATAGAACAGGGCCAAAACTGCATAGAGAAGCATCAAACCGACACCGATAAGGAGGCATTCGATGGTCACGGCCAGCCACTCGGGCATCACGTTGAGAAACATGGAGTGCAGCCAAGCGGTTCCTATTGAAAAATCTTGCATAACTTCTTGATAATTACTATATTCTCAATTAAGTATTGACATGGTTTTTAACGGTCGATGTCGGGCACGATATAGTCGAGCGAACCGCCGATAGTGATAAGGTCGGCAATCTTGCTGCCCTCGGTGATGTGGTCAACGACAGCGGCGAGGGGCAGACAGGGAGGCGCGAGTTTCAGGCGATAGGGCGAAGTGGTGCCGTCGCTCTCGATGTAGACGCCGAATGCACCGCGACAACCCTCGACAACCTTGAACCAGCTTCCGACAGGGAGCTTGAGCACTTTGGGAACCTTGACGCAATACTCTCCTTCGGGGATGTTGTCAATGAGCTGCGCGATAATGCGGGCGCTCTGTTCCATCTCGTCCATACGCACCTTGAAACGGGCCATCGAGTCGCCTTCGTGGCGCACGACTTGATCAAACTCAAGCTCGCCGTAGATGCTGTAGGGGTCGGTCTTGCGCACGTCGCAGGCCCATCCCGAGGCACGTCCCGAAGGACCGCTGACGGCCCAGCTGATGGCATCCTCGCGGGAGAGGACACCGACGTTCTCCATGCGGTTCTTGGCGATGACGTTGCCGGTGAAAATCTTATTGTATTCAGCGATATTCTTGGGGAGAACGTCGAGAAGGTCGTGAACATCTTTCACGAAATTCTCGTCGAGGTCCTGCATGACACCGCCGATGCAGTCATAGTTGAAAGTCATGCGGGCGCCGCAGGTGCGCTCGAAGATGTTGAGAATCTGCTCGCGGACACGCAGCGTGTAGAACAGCATCGTGGTAGCTCCGAGGTCCATGCAGTAGGTGCCGATAAAGAGACAGTGGGACGCGATGCGCGACAGCTCGTCCATCAGCACGCGGATGACTTGCGCGCGGCGTGAGATTGTGATTCCGGCAGCTTCCTCGATGGCCATGCAGAGACCGTGGTGGTAAATCTGCCCCGAGAAGTAGTCGAGACGGTCCATGAAATGGAGGGTCTGCGGATAGGTCAGTCCTTCGCAGATTTTCTCGACACCACGGTGGATGTATCCGAGGTAAATGTCTATTTTCTTGATGGTCTCGCCGTCGACAGCGGTGCGGAAACGCAACACGCCGTGGGTTGCGGGGTGCTGCGGGCCGATGTTGACAACGAAGTCGTCTTCGGCAAATACGCGCTCCTGACGTTTTTCGATTTTGCCGTCGGGAAGCTCGACATATGTATCGGTGAAATCGCTCTGACGCTCGTTTTCAAAGGGAGCGACAGGGTTCAGTTTGGGGTCGGCGTCATAATCCTTGCGCAGGGGGTAGCCTTTCCAGTCGATGCTGAGGAAAAGGCGGCGCATGTCGGGATTGTTGATAAAGATGATGCCGAAGAAGTCGTAAACCTCGCGTTCAAAAACAGTCGCGATTGCCCAAAGGTCAAACACGCTGTGAACAAAAGGTTTCTTGCGGTCACCGGTGGCAAGCACCTTGACAGCGATGTGGGCATTGTGGCGGGTCGATGTCAGCTCATAGACACAACCCATCCCTTTTTCCTGCCAGTCCATACCGACGATTGTCACGAGGAAGTCAAAGCTCAGCTCGGGGTCTTCCTTGAGAGTTTTGGCCAATTCGTGCCATTGAGCGTCGGGGATGGTCACCGTGAGGGTCTGTCCTTCCTCAAAGACCGCCTGTGGAAACAGCTTGGAAATTTTTCCTTGGATGTCAGCCATGATGGTTATATTGTTGCCGATTGAGGGTGTCAACCGATTATGGTTCTATATATTTAATATATGTATGTCAATGTAATTAGTCGTAAACGCCGGGAACAGGATGGTTTTTCAGCAACTCTTCCTGCTTTTCCTGACGGTTTCCGCCGCCAAAGAAATTCTCG
>CAMWRO010000165.1 GCA_947176615.1 uncultured Porphyromonadaceae bacterium | reverse complement strand
AAGTAAATGCCGGTATCATCAAGCAATGGTTGTCAATTGATTATGCCGGGAAACGGACAAAACTTGACAATCCGATTGGACTCGTTCAGTTTCAGAATGCCGTCCATCTTCCCGGCGATGCATGGCTGAACGTGGACCTGCAATGGATGAGTGCCGGAAACGGCGAGAACGCCAAGGTGTCGTCAACATCCTATGTGAACGTCAAGCTCTACAGGGCTTTTTTCAAAAACAGTCTCAGCATCACATTGGAGGCTAATGACATCTTTAATAAGAATCAGCGGGATTTTACTTTCTATAATAAGGATGTTACAATTTTTAAGTCCAGCCACATCACCTCGCGCACGTTCCAACTCACGCTGCAATACACGTTTAACGTCACGCGCGACCGTTACAAAGGCCGTGGGGCCGGAGCCGATGAAATGAGCCGTTTCTGAGCTTTTCAATTGCATGAAAAAGTCCCGACGCATCTTGAATTCCGGCAACATAATCGGCTCGATTTTGTTATATGGATAGAGTTTCATGAATTATGCGTGACTGAATGACGAAAAGTAGAAGATATCCAAGAGGGTTGTTGCCAAGGATGGTGCGGATGCTGTCTTATTCCGGAATGCTCTTGCATAATCGGGAAAAGGAGATTAACTTTGTCCACGTTTTGAAAAGAGTAGTTATTATGAAGAAAGGCATCGCGCCGTTTCTTTATATTGCCGGTTTTAGGGATATTTGGAAGTGTAATCGTTTTGACACCAAGTATTTGACGGCATAGCTTTTGATTTGGGTAATATACTGAAAACCAATATTTTTTATTTTATGGATATACTGTTTCTCGGCATTGTGATATTCCTGTTTTTTCTCGCCGTGTTTGACCTGTCGGTGGGAGTAATCAATGATGCGGTAAACTTTCTGACCTCGGCGGTGGGATCCAAAGCCGCTTCATTCAAGCGGGTAGTGATAGTCGCTGCCATAGGCGTGTTTATCGGCGCAGCCATGAGCAACGGCATGATGGATATAGCCCGCCACGGCATCTTCCGCCCTGAAAATCTGTCGTTCTACGATGTGATAGCGATTTTCATGGCGGTTATGGTGACAGACATCATACTGCTTGACATATTCAACTCATTGGGGATGCCGACATCCACAACCGTCTCGATGGTTTTCGAGCTTCTCGGGGCGACGTTTGTGGTGGCATTGTTCAAGATTGCCGCGCCCGAAAGCACTCTCGGCATCGGTGACCTTCTGAATACGGAAAAGGCACTGTCGGTAATCGTGGGCATATTCCTTTCGGTTGCGATAGCTTTTGTTTTCGGAACTGTCGTCCAGTTTGTCACCCGACTTATATTCACGTTTGAATATAAGAGCCGTCTGAAATGGAAAGTCGGCCTGTTCGGAGGGGTTGCCTGCACAGCCATTGTCTATTTCATGCTGCTGAAAGGCATCAAGGATCTGACATTCATGACTCCGGAGCTCAAGACGTGGATAAACGCCAACACGATGTTGATACTCTCGGGGTCGCTGGTCGTGTTCACGGTGATTATGCAGATTCTCCACTGGCTGAAAATCAATGTGTTCAAGGTGATAGTTCTGCTTGGCACATTTTCATTGGCGATGGCTTTTGCAGGCAATGACCTCGTGAACTTTATCGGTGTGCCGCTCACGTCGCTGGCCTCCTATCAGGACTATATGGCTTCAGGCGGCGGCAATCTCCACGGTTTCATGATGGAAAGCCTGAAAGGACCGGCCGAGACACCGTTTTATTTTCTTATCGGCGCAGGCATGATAATGGTGGTGTCGCTTGCCACATCAAAAAAGGCTCGACAGGTCACGCAGACCTCGATAGGGCTTAGTGCCAAGACGCAGGGCGACGAGATGTTTGGCTCGTCACGCATAAGCCGCTCGCTTGTAAGGGCCGCGCTCAACGTTCACTCATGGGTGAGCGAGCACACGCCGGCTAAGGTCAGGGCGTGGATTGACCGCCGGATGGACACCGGCATTACGCAGGAGGAGGACGGCGCGGCTTTCGACCTCGTGCGCGGCTCGGTCAATCTGATGCTTGCCGGTATGCTGATAGCACTGGGCACATCGCTGAAACTGCCCCTCTCCACAACCTTTGTGACATTCATGGTGGCTATGGGCACATCGCTTGCCGACCGCGCGTGGGGGCGTGAAAGCGCCGTGTTCCGTATCACCGGCGTTATATCAGTAATCGGCGGCTGGTTCATTACCGCCGGAGTGGCCTTTATCGGTGCCGGAATCGTTGTCTGCCTGATGCACATGGGCGGGGTTCCGGTCATGATTGCCGGAGGCGTGATTGCCCTCACGCTGCTTGTGCGCAGCAATATCAGGTTCCGCAACAAGAAGAAAGAGGTACAGGGCGACACCTTGTTTCAGACGATTCTGTCGACCGAGGACACAACCGAAGTGTGGCCGCTGCTTAGAATCTATATAAATGAGAAAACCGGACAGTTTCTCAGTTTCGCTGCCGGTAGCTTTTCTGACGTGACGGAAGGCTTTGTCAACGACAACACAAAACTTCTGTCTCGTTCTGAAAAGTCATTGATTACCGAAAAAGATGTGCTGAAAGGACAACGGCGCAAACTCACCCTGTGCATGCGCCGCGTCACTCCCGAGATTGCCATCGAGAAAAGCACATGGTTCCATCTGAGTAACAACATGGCAATGTCGATGACCTACAATCTGCGCCGCATCAACGAGGTGTGCAAAGAGCATGTTGACAATAATTTCCGTCCGCTGCCAAGGGAATTCCACGATTCGTTTGCGTCGCTGTGCAATCGCATAAAGGCCGTGATTACAGATTCGGAAACGGCTATTGGAGAAAGCCGGCCCGATGTGATTGACGAACTGCGGCATCGGTGCAGCGAGATAAAAGATGACCTTTCTTACCGCACCCGCGATGTATATGACCTGCTTCAAAGAGGCGATACCGACAACATGACTGTCGCCTATGTCTACCTCAACGTGCTTCAGGAAAGTCAGGAGTTCATAACGTCATTGCGCAAAATGCTCCGTGCATCCGGAAAGCTGAATCTGGCACCATCCTCCTATCGCAGTTTCTCACATCATGACAGTCGGGCCGAGTCAGCATCCAAGGGTGGGGGAGAGAGCCGGTGAAACAGCCTCGTGTTATTATTCGGGCAATCGTGCATAAATCTCGCGGAAATTCGTTACTTTTGCGGTAACGTAAATTATTGAAAAATGAAAGTGGCAGTAATCGGGGCCGGCAACATGGGGTCGGCCATCATACGCGGCCTTGTGTCGGCCGGGACATTGAGAGCGGATCAGATTTCGGTCAGCAATCCCACGCCGGGAAAACTCGACCGTCTCTCGACCGAGTTGCCGGGGATATATACGAGTCTCCATAACCGTGACGCGATTGTCGAGGCCGACATGATTGTTCTCGCGGTCAAGCCGTGGCTGCTTGAACGGGTGTTGCTCGAACTCGCCCCCTCGATTGATTTCAGCTATCAGATAATCGTCTCCATAGCATCGGGCATCACCCTCGACGACATGGCGCGGATGCTTGAGCCGCATTGCAGCGACCCGATTCTGTTCCGCGTCATTCCCAATACAGCCATTGCCGTAGGGTCGTCGATGACATTCATCTGCTCATCGGGCGCGAGCGACGAAGAAATAGAAGATGTGCGCCGGGTGTTTTCGGCCCTCGGGCGCGCCGATGTCATCGAGGAGCGGCTCATGGGCGCAGCGACAGCGTTGTGCAGTTGCGGGATAGCCTATGCGATGCGCTACATCCGTGCCGCCACCGAGGGAGCGGTGGAACTCGGGTTGCGTCCCGATGACGCTAAAAACTATGTCATGCAGACGCTCGTCGGGGCTGTCGACCTTTTGCGCGCGACAGGAGCCAATCCCGAAACCGAGATAGACCGCGTCACGACACCCGGCGGAGTGACCATAAAGGGACTTAACGCGATGGAACGCTGCGGCTTCACCACATCGGTGATAGAGGGACTGAAGGCATCGGTAAACAAATAAACGGATGGAGAATGAGCGTTAACAAGGTAATACTGATCGGGAACGTAGGGCGCGACCCCGAAATCCGATACATCGAGACGCGCCCCGTAGCCTCGTTTCCCCTCGCCACAACCGAGCGGGCCCGCACCAATGCGGCCGGCGCCCAAATCCCGGAACGCACCGAGTGGCACAACATAGTCATGTGGGGGCGCGATGCCGAAATGGCCGAAAAGTATATCCGCACAGGCACCCGCCTCTATATAGAGGGAAAACTGCGCTATCGCACATGGGAAGACCGTAACACCATAAAGCGCACCGTTACAGAGATTTATGTTGAATCGTTTGAGCTGCTAAGCCGATAGGTATAGTTAATGAGTGTTAATTTCTTGCGGTATATGCTGCAAAATTTCTATCTTTGCAAGATAATAGCTCATTAATCCTCAGGGGCTGACCGGTTTTGACAGCGTGTAGAGGTGGTGAGTAAGCATGCAGAGCAATGATGGCTACGCTCTATAATCAGGGACATCGACAATTTAAATGGCGAAAACAACTACGCTCTCGCTGCTTAATCGAAGTACAGTAGATTAACTTTATTTCCGCAACAGTTGCGGAAACGAGACATCACCCGGTTGTCCTTTTTCCGAGACTAATCGACAAGGTGGTGCAGTTAAATCGGGAATATAGCACTGAAAGCCTCGCGAAGTGCCGAAACCTTAGAGGATAAGGTCACGGTTGGTGGTCTCTTGCCTGCCGCGACACGAAAACCAAGTAGAGACTAAGCATGTAGAAAGCTCATTAGTTCCACGTTTGGACGAGAGTTCGAATCTCTCCAGCTCCACAATTTCGCTTGATATTCAAGTGGTTAAGAAAAATGTACACGAAATGGTACACGAAATGACCCCGAAAGATATATTTTCGGGGTCGCTTTTTTATGTGAGTAAGTCCTCACACAAAAAAATGGTCAGTAGAAAATTGGCGGGATAAAATCTTCTACTGACCCGATATTTATGCGTTCTTTTATAAATTATACTATTCTGCTACAAACCATTCGGGTTCACGCCGTTTTGAACACATTTTTTTAAACAGCGGCGCAATCATTCTGTATTTCATGCCTCCGAAACGACGGGCTTTGTCAGGGCATACAGTTATGCACCGGCAGCAAGAGATACATTTTTCAGCGTCGGTTTCTTGCGGGTTCTCAACGGATATGGCTCCGGCCGGGCATTCGCGGGCACATATGCCACACTCCCGGCATTTGTGTCTGTCCACTTTAGGATGGAGGGGCGTGGGTGCCGCTTTTTTGTATGGGTGATTTCCTTTAATTGTCGAAATATCCAGTTGGCCGGCCTTTTGGGCTCGCTTGACGAACTCAACCGCTTTCGCAATATCAGAATTGTCGGGTCTTCCGCTCGCTACTTTGGGGAATATGCAGTGTTGCGCGATAAATGCTCCTGCACCGATGAGCTCAAACCCATCTGCTGTGGCAATATCTGCCAGTTCCAACAGCGCGTCGTCATAGTCTCGATTGCCGTAAACTACGGCTACAATCGCCTTCATGCCATGACCGTCAATCTGACGAAGGAGTTTTGATGCCATTTCAGGAATACGTCCTGCATAGACCGGGGCGAGCATCAAGACGGTATCGCCATCGACAAGATCACATTCAATCTCGCATGCCCCGTGCGTCAGGTCTATCAGTTGGGAATCATCATTAAAGGCTTCAGTCATGGCTACTGCATACTTGCGAGTAGTCCCCGACGGGCTGAAAAGAAATGTATGAATCATTTTTTCAATAATTTATCCTTTTATTCTGTTTATTATTGCAATTGCGAAGTGGGCCAATATGCCATAGACGAGGGTTGCCAACAGAACCGCTCCCTCATTGATGAGTATCAGACTTGACAATGACATCGGGTATTCCGGTCCGGCCTGATGAAAAGCCGCGACAATGCCACATACCGACAGGACAATGAATACGGCAATCATAGACAGTGGAGCAAAGCCAAATTTATATCGTCCTATCTGAATCATCTGTCGGGCGTTTGCTTTGATTTTTCGGGTATCGTTACAGTAAGGCCGCTGTCTTTCCACTCGATGATTCCTCCTTTGAGATTTACAACCTTATAGCCAAGTTTTGTCAGCCGGTCAGCGGCATCAAGCGAGCGTCGGCCACTGCGACAATAGACAAAAACGGTCGAGTCTTTTGACAATTCTTTTTCGGCTATCCGCCGGAAATCATCAGAATGGATGTCGATGTTTATCGCACCCACTATGTGACCTTCGGAATATTCCTGAGGTGTGCGGACATCAAGTAGCTGCACGGAGTCGGTCCTGATTTCTTTCTCAAACTCAGCAGCTGAGACAGAAGTGACATTGTCATTGCTATTGCAGCCTGAAACTTGGGTGGCGCACATAGCCATTGCTATCAAAGAGATGGCGTGTCGGATTATCTTTAACATATTGCTTTTCTGATTTAGGAGTCGAGCCTGTCCCGTCGGCAAACTGTGCGGAATGGGACATTGCCGTCTCTGCTTTTGTGATAATTACTCGGATTAGCTGATATTAAGAGGTTGTCGTTAAACAACCTCCAAGACTACAAAGATAATAAGAATCCTTGAATTTCGGAACGAATTTAGAAGTGGCGCGGTCATTGGAATCATTGATAATGGCAGTCAAGGATGTTCAGCGCCGATTATATTCGCAGGTGGCAAATAATAGCCGTGGTTTGAGATTTCGCAACCCACGGCTATTC
>CAMWRO010000164.1 GCA_947176615.1 uncultured Porphyromonadaceae bacterium | reverse complement strand
AAAAAGCAACAACTCTGAAAAATAATTGTTAATTTTGTATCAAAGAATTACCAGATTATGATAGACCAGATTATAAACGAGTATGAAACCGAGCGGGCGGTCCTTGTCGGACTGGTCAATGACCGGCAGAACGAGGCGAAGTCGCGCGAGTATCTTGACGAGTTGGCGTTCCTCGCCGATACCGCCGGGGCCGAGACGGTCCGGGTGTTCACTCAGAAACTCGAATATCCCAATCCGCGCACTTTTGTCGGCAAGGGAAAGCTCGACGAGATACGTCAGTTTGTCGAGGACAACGACATCGGCATGGCAATCTTTGACGACGAGCTGACTTCCAAGCAGGTGGTCAACATCGAGCGCGAGCTGAAAGTGAAAATTCTCGACCGCACGAGCCTGATTCTCGACATCTTTGCCAAACGTGCGCGCACGGCCAATGCTAAGACTCAGGTGGAACTTGCACAGTATCAGTATCTTCTGCCGCGACTGACCCGCATGTGGACTCACCTTGAACGTCAGCGCGGCGGTATCGGTATGCGCGGCCCCGGTGAGACTCAGATCGAGACCGACCGCCGTATAATCCTCAACAAGATTTCACTCCTCAAGGAGGAGCTGAAGGCCATTGACAAGCAGAAGGCCGTGCAGCGCAAGAACCGCGGCAAGCTGACCCGCGTCGCCCTCGTCGGCTATACCAATGCCGGCAAGTCGACGCTGATGAATGTGTTGAGCAAAAGCGACGTGTTTGCCGAAAACAAGCTCTTTGCCACGCTCGACACCACCGTGCGCAAGGTCATAATCGACAACCTGCCGTTCCTGCTGACTGACACTGTAGGGTTTATCCGCAAACTTCCAACCCACCTTGTCGACTCGTTCAAGTCGACCCTCGACGAGGTGCGCGAGGCCGACCTGCTCGTGCATGTAGTCGATATTTCCCACCCCAACTTTGAGGAGCAGATCGAGGTGGTCGACAAGACGTTGCGCGAGATATGTGACGGTGCCGACAAGCCGATGATAATGGTGTTCAATAAGATAGACGCGTTTACCTATACCCCCAAGGATGAGGATGACCTGACACCGGCCACTCGCGAAAATGTGTCGCTCGACGAGCTGAAACAGATGTGGATGGCCAAGCTCCCCCACGACTGCGTGTTTATCTCGGCCAAGAAGGGAATTAACATCGACGAGCTGAAGCAGATGGTCTATGACCGCGCACGCGAGATTCACACCGCCCGTTTCCCCTATAACGACTTCCTGTTCCAGCACTACGACGAGGAGTGACGCGATGATTCACCCCCCCGTTTGCGCAGAAAAAAGTCGCAAATGTCGCATAATAATGACTGATAACGGTTTCCCGCTGTTTTTGCGGCATGAAACCGATTGTCAGTCATTAGTTTTTGCAGTCGGCGCTGTTGCCGCTACTTCCCGGCTACGACGTAACACGCAATCTGATGCGACGTTACCCGAGCGAGGGGAGGGAGTGGATTTCGGTGAGGATGGCGACGGCGGTCTCGACGGTGTCGACCGAGGTGATGGCAAAGGAACGCTTGCCATTGCGCTCGCGGATTTTGCACCGGCGGGCGTTGGCTTGCAGGTAGTTGAGCAGTTTGCCGAAGACGGGCGACTGGTAGTAGGCGCGGTTTGACTCGTCGACAAAATAGATGTACATCACTCCTTGTTTCAGCGACACTTTCTCGATGCCGAGCTGCCGGGCGAGGCGGCGCAGGCGCGGGATGCGCAACAGCTCGGCTGTCACTGCGGGGATCGTGCCGAAACGGTCGACGAGGCGCGACTTGAATGCCTGAAGGTCCATTTCGCGCTCGATGCCGTCGAGTTCCTGATAGAGGGCGATGCGCTCGCTCTCGGTGGGAACGTAGTCGGCGGGGAGCAGCAGCTCCATGTCGCTCTCGATCACGCAGTCGGCTACATAGTCGGTCTCTTTCTCCTCGTCATGTTCTCCGGCGGTCTCGATGCCGGCAAATTCTTCGGTGCGCAACTCGGTCACTGCCTCTTTCAATATTTTCTGATAGGTCTCGTAACCCAAGTCGGCTATAAAGCCGCTCTGCTCGGCTCCGAGCAGGTTTCCGGCTCCGCGGATGTCGAGGTCCTGCATGGCGATGTGGATTCCGCTGCCGAGGTCGCTGAAACTCTCGATGGCTTGGAGGCGGCGGCGCGCCACCGGCGAGAGGGGGATGTGGGGCGGCACGAGAAGATAGCAGAATGCCTTGCGCGAGCTGCGGCCCACGCGGCCGCGCAGCTGGTGCAGTTCGCTCAGTCCGAAGTTCTGGGCGTTGTTGACGATGATGGTGTTGACATTGGGCATGTCGATGCCGCTCTCGATGATGGTCGTGGCGAGCAGTACGTCATAGTCGTGGTTGGCGAAGTCGATAATCGCTTTTTCAAGCTTTTCGGGAGGCATCTGTCCGTGGCCGATCACGACGCGCGCGTCGGGCACGAGCCGCTTGATCTGTGCTTCGAGTTCGTGAAGTCCCTCGATGCGGTGGTTGATGACAAACACCTGACCGTTGCGCGACAGCTCAAAGTTGATGGCCTCGGCGAGAATGTCGTCACTCCCGGCGTTGACCGACGTGACGATGGGGTAGCGGTTGGCCGGAGGGGTGTTGATGGCCGAGAGGTCGCGGGCGCCCATGAGCGAGAACTGCAATGTGCGCGGGATGGGGGTCGCGCTCATGGTCAGCGTGTCGACGCTCACCTTCATCTGTTTCAGTTTTTCCTTGACGGCCACGCCGAATTTCTGTTCCTCGTCGACGATGAGCAGTCCGAGGTCTTTGAACTTTACCTCTTTGCCGATGAGTTTGTGGGTGCCGATGAGGATGTCGATTTTCCCCTCGGCGAGGTCGGCGAGAATCTGTTTGACCTGTTTGGCCGTGCGGGCGCGCGAGAGATAGTCGACCCGCACGGGGAAGTCTTTCAAGCGCTTGGAGAAGGTGTTGAAGTGCTGATAGGCGAGCACGGTGGTCGGGACGAGCACGGCGGTCTGTTTCCCGTCAGATGCAGCCTTGAACGCGGCGCGGATGGCTATTTCGGTCTTGCCGAAACCCACGTCGCCGCATATCAGACGGTCCATCGGCTTGTCGCTCTCCATGTCGGCTTTCACAGCCTTGGTGGCGGTGAGCTGGTCGGGGGTGTCCTCATAGATGAACGACGCTTCAAGTTCCTGCTGCATATAGGAGTCGGGGGCAAACGCATGGCCTTTTTCCTCCTTGCGGGCGGCATATAGCTTGATGAGGTCGCGGGCGATGTCTTTCAGCTTGGACTTGGTTTTCTCCTTCATGCGGTTCCACGCGCCGCTGCCGAGCTTGTTGATTTTAGGCGGTACGCCCTCCTTGCCGCGATACTTGGCAAGCTTGTGCAGAGCGTGAATCGAGACGAAGATGATGTCGTCGTTGGCATAGACGAGTTTTATCATCTCCTGAGTGCGGCCGTTGACATCGGTGCGCAACAGTCCGGCAAATTTTCCCACGCCGTGGTCGACATGGACGATAAAGTCGCCCGGCTCGATGGCGCTTAGCTCTTTGAGCGACAGCGCGAGTTTTCCCGAGCGGGCACGGTCGCTGCGCAGGGTGTACTTGTGGAATCGGTCAAAAATCTGATGGTCGGTGAACACGCATATTTTCAGCGATTTGTCGCTGAATCCCTCGTGGAGCGTCGAGATGACGGGGGCGAACTTGATGTCGTCGCCGCGGTCGGCAAAGATAGCCGTCAGTCGCTCGATCTGTTTCTCGCTGTCACTGAGGATATAGAGCTTGTAACCATCGTTGAGCAGTGAGGTGAATGACTCGCTGATGAGTTCAAAGTTTTTGTGATAGATGGCCTGTGGCGAACATTTGAAATCGATTGACACCTTGGCCGCGGGGTCGGGATTGGCGCCTGAGGTAAATCGCAGTTGCTTGTATCCGGCAAATTTTGCCGCAAACTGACCCGGGTCGACAACCTGTGTCATCGCGCGTGTGTCACATTCTCCCGCTATCAGGGCGCTTTCCGAGAAATCCTCGGCGGCAATGGCCTTGATGCGGTCAACGGTATATCCCGCGTCGCGCACCGCCATCAGCGTCCCCTCGGGAATGAAGTCGAGAATCGAGCACCCGCTTGCCTGTGATGCCACCCCCGAGGTAATCGCCACCTCGTCGAGACGCTTTTCCGACAGTTGTGTCTCGATGTTGAAGGTGCGTATCGAGTCGATTTCGTCACCGAAGAAGTCGATGCGGAAGGGGAGCTCGTTGCTGTAGCCGAAGATGTCGAGAATCGAGCCTCGCACTGCGAAGTGCCCCGGCTCGTAGACATAGTCCTGCTCGATGAATCCGTTGTCGCGCAGCCACTTGACGGTTTCAGTCAGGTCGACTTCCGAGTCTTTTTTCAGGTGCAGGGTGTGGCGGTCGATAACCTCGCGGGGAGCGACGCGCTCTGCCATCGCCTCGGGATAGGTCACGACAAACCGCGGCGCCTTGTCGCCATACCACCTGTTGAGTGCCTCGGTGCGCAGAATCTGTGACGGCGGGTCGACTTGCCCATACTTGATGTCGCGCTTGTAGCCCGACGGAAACATCAGCACGCTCTCCTCGCCGAGTATGCGCGACAGGTCGTGGTAAAGGTATCCCGCATCGTCGAGCGAGTCACCCACGACAAGCACCGGCACCTCGCGCGGTTCCATCGCGGCAAGCATCATCGCCGGGGCCGATCCGGCAAGGTTATATAGCGATATTATCGAGGCATCGCCGCCCAGAGCCTTCTGCAAGGCTTGGCGGCGACGTGATGACATGAATATGTCGCTGAGTTCCGTTATTGTCATTTCTTGGACGCTGAGGAGAGTATTTCTTTATACTTCGGAGTGGTCAGGACGGTGGCCGCGCTGTCGATGGTCGCGTCGTCGCGCAGACTGTATATGATGCCGCCTCGGTTGTAGTAATAACGGTTGATAATCTCGCCGGCGAGATAGGGGGTTATGGCCTCGCGGTTAGTGTCGAGGTCCTTGTCGAGATTGTGTTTCAGCAGTGATGACAGAACATCAAACTGGGCCTTGACCGAGTCGTTCATGTAACCCTCGGTGGTGGCAATCTGTTTCAACTGGTCAAGAGCGGTCTCGCACACTTTGTCATAGTTGAAACGCGACGGGTCGATGAAGTTCTTGAACCGGGTGTAAATCGTGTCGTCGATGACAAATTCCTCGGGGGAGGCGATTGTGGGGTTTTCGGCGAAATATTTGTTGGCGAAATCAAATGCCCAGTGGTCACGCACGACGTTGAACGTCAGTCGTGTCACGTCGGGATACTCCACTTTTATGTCGGGGGTGATGCCTCCGCCGTCACGCACCTCGCGGCCGTGGGCGGTCTTGAACACATTGGTCAGGCTGTCGGGTATGCGGGCCACCGAGCCGTCGGGGTTGCGGTGGGAATAGTCGATGGCTTGGATAAGTCGGCCGCTGGGGATGTAATATTTGGCGATTGTCACCTTCAGCATGCCGTCATAGGGGAGCTGGCGGGTGCTTTGCACGAGACCTTTGCCAAACGAGCGGTTGCCCACGATGACAGCGCGGTCGAGGTCTTGGAGCGCTCCGCTGACGATTTCGGCCGACGAGGCGGTTGAGCCGTCAATCAGCACTGCAAGCGGAATCTTGGTGTCGACCGGGGTGACAGTCGTCTTGTAGGTCTTCTCGGTCAACGCCCCTTTTCCCTTGGTGGTCAGCACCGGTGTCCCCTTGGGAAGGAACAGGCCGAGAATCTGCACCGCGCTTTCGAGCAGTCCGCCGCCGTTGCCGCGCAGGTCGAGGACAATCGACTTGGCACCTTTGTTCTTGATGAGTTCCTGCAGCGCGTCGCGCACCTCGTTATAGGATTTCTCGGTGAAACTGCTGAGCGAGATGTAGCCTATGTCACCCTTGATGATGCCCCAGTAGGGAACCGACGGAATCTGAATCTTGCGGCGCACGATGTCAAACGAAAGTATCGAATCCTTGACCCAAGGCCGGTTGACGGTCACCTTTACCGTCGTGCCCTGCTGCCCCTTGAGCTTGTCGCTGACCTTGGAGCTGCTCCACCCCACGGTCGAGTCGGCGTCAATCATGATAATGCGGTCGCCGGGACGCAACCCCGCAAGATTGGCCGGACTGCCCTCGTAGGGTTCCGATATATATGTGTTTCCGTTACGCTCCATGATATAGGACCCGATGCCGCCATACTCGCCGGTGGTCATCGAGCGGAACGACTCCTGAGCCTTGGCCGGGATATATTCGGTATAAGGGTCTATGTCGTTGAGCATCGCGCCGATAGCGATGTCGATTGACTTTTCGGCATCGATAGAATCGACATAGAAAGTCTGCAACTCCTTGTAAAGGGCGTTGAAAATATCAAGGTTTCGCGAAATTTCGCTCTTTTTGCTTCGCGTGGCGGCCGAAGTGAGTATCGACATCACAATAAGCGCGGTAACGAGGATTGTTAATTTCTTCATCAGCGTTGAATTTTGAAACGGAGGTCAAAGGTAGTCAATTATTATAACAAATAAGTAGAGATAAAGTCGAAAAATTATTAAAAAAAGGTTTTTGTGTGATTTTTTTCGCCCCAACGCTTGCACAATTGAAAAAACAGTTGTAATTTTGCAGCGCAATTCCACAAAGGACATGGTCATGAGAGACCAATTGCATGACTGCTTCAATAGCTCAGTTGGTTAGAGCATCTGACTGTTAATCAGAGGGTCGTTGGTTCAAGTCCATCTTGAAGCGCAAAAATCATGCTTCAGTAGCTCAGTTGGTTAGAGCACCTGACTGTTAATCAGGGGGTCGTTG
>CAMWRO010000163.1 GCA_947176615.1 uncultured Porphyromonadaceae bacterium | reverse complement strand
TGGTTGTATTTACTCAAAAATAATACTTTTGATGAACGAGTTTTATTCCTCGCTGTCTTCTGAGTCTTGGGGGTCGGTGTCGTCGGCGGTCGAGGTGCGGGAGATGAGTTTTGAGGCTTTGACACCCATCTTGCGGAGGTTTTGGGCGCGGGTGAGCAGGTTGCCTCGGCCTTGCGACAGTTTGGTCATCGCGTCACCGTAGGCTTTCCGCGTCGACTCGATAGCTTTTTCGATGCGTTCCATGTCGGTGACAAATGCGGCAAATTTGTCATACATCTTGCCTGCCTCCTCGGCAATCTCGACAGCGTTGCGTGACTGGCGGTCGCGCACCCACAGCTGTTCAATCAGTCTCAGGGCCGATACAAGATGGGTGGGGGAGACGATGAGCACCCGTTTTTCATAGGCATCCTGCCACAACGACGGGTCGAGGCGCATGGCGGCGATGTAGGCCGGTTCGTTGGGGATGAACATCATGACGAAATCGAGGCGTGATGTCCCGACAAATTCCTGATAACGCTTTCCGCGCAGCTCGTCGATGTGGGCGCGCACTGACTTGACGTGACGCTCGCCGGCCGCCTTGCGCAGCCGGTCATCATCGGTCGAGGTGTATTCCATGAAGGCGGTCATCGATACTTTCGAGTCAATGATGACGCATCGCTCGTCGGGGTAATAGACCACCACGTCGGGGCGCAGTTGCCGTCCCTCGTCGTTGCGCAGTGCCGCTCCGGCGCTGTCGGTTGTCACCTGAACTTTATATTCGACATCTTTCTGCAAGCCGCTTCTTTCAAGGATTGATTCAAGCACCATTTCCCCCCAGTCGCCCTGTATCTGATTGTTGCCCTTGAGCGCGCCGGTGAGTTCCTTGGCCTCGCGGCCGATGGCCTGATTGAGTTCCACGAGCTCGCGCAGCCGTTCCGACAGCGAGAAACGCTCTCGGGCCTCGCTGTTGTAGGTGTCGGTGACGGTTTTCTTGAACTCGTCGAGGTTCTGGCGCAGGGGGTTGAGGATTTCGCTCAGCCGCTGCTCGTTCTGCTCCTTGAAATCTCGGGAGTTTTGGGCGAGAATGTCGTTGGCGAGATTTTTGAAACGCTGTTCCATGTTGCGCTCCCGTTCCTCGCGCTGCTCGTCGATGAGGCGCAGGCTCGTCGCGAGTTTTGCGGCATTCTCGCGCTCGGCACTTAATTCCCGCTGAGTTGCAGCAAGGTTCTCGCCGAGAGTCGCGTAACGGTTCTTCTCAATGTCAAGCTGCTCGGTCAGCATCGATATGCGGGTCGACAAAGCCGCCGATTCGGCCTGCAGACGGGTAGATTGCTCGCGCAGCGCGTCGGCGGTCGCGTTTTTACTGTCAAGACGGCGGTAAAGGATAAAGCAGCCGGCGATTGCCGCTGCCGCGATTATGGCAAGAATGATTTCAATCATGGGATACACATTTATAATAGTGCAAAAATACAAAATTTTTCACTAATTTTGTGGCATGATCAGTTATCTTCAGGTAGAAAATTTGACCAAGAGCTACGGTGACCGCATGCTCTTTGACTCTGTGACCTTCGGTGTCTTCGAGGGTGACAAGATAGGCCTTATCGCCAAAAACGGTACGGGGAAGTCGACCATGCTGCGCCTGCTGTCGGGTGTCGAGGCCCCCGACTCGGGAAATGTCATCTTCCGCAACGACCTGCGGGTAGGTTTCCTCGACCAGTCGCCCGAATTTGAGCCCGGAACCACCCCGTTGAAAGCCTGTGTGGATTATATGAATCAAGTATCGCCGGTTCACGACGAGCATGACGAGGACCGCTGGATTCGCGAGGACCGCGCGCGGCAGATGCTGTCGCAGCTCGGCATACATGACCATGACGAGCCTGTCGGCCACCGCTCGGGCGGCCAGTTGAAGCGCATCGCCCTTGCGCGGGTGCTGCTCGGAAACCCTCAGTTGCTGATTCTCGACGAGCCTACCAACCATCTTGACATCTCGGCGGTGGAATGGCTCGAAAACTACCTGTCGCGCTCACGCGTCACGCTGCTGATGGTCACCCACGACCGTTATTTCCTTGACCGTGTCTGTAACAAGATTGTCGAGATTGACATGAAAACGATTTTCACCTATGAGGGTAACTATGACTACTATCTGCGCCGCCGGGCCGAGCGCATCGAGGCTCTGACCGGCGAGCTTGCCAAGGCCAAGAACACCTTGCGCCGCGAGCAGGAATGGATGCGCCGTCAGCCTCAGGCGCGCGGCGGCAAGGCCCGTTACCGCATCAACGCCTTCTATGACCTCCGCGACAAGACCCGGGTGAATTATGACGAGAAAAATGTTGACCCGAGCGAGATAAAGTCATCCTATATCGGCTCAAAAATCTTTGAGGCGCAGGGAATCAGCAAGCGTTTCGGCGAGAAAGTGATTCTCGATGACTTCACCTACACATTTGCCCGCTATGAGAAGCTCGGTATTATCGGCGGCAACGGTGTGGGCAAGTCTACATTTATAAAGATGCTGCAAGGGTTGATTCCGGCCGACAGCGGCGAGTGGAACGTCGGCGAGACCGTGCGTTTCGGCTATTACTCGCAGGAAGGGTTGGCGCTCGACCCCGGAAAGAGGGTTATAGACGCTATAACCGACATTACCGAGGATGTGGTGGTGAACGGGACGACCCATTACTCGCCGATGCAGTTCCTGACCCGATTCCTGTTCTCGCCCGCTGACCAGCAGAAATATGTCTCGACCCTGAGCGGCGGGGAGATGCGGCGTCTGCACCTCGCGGCAACACTGATACGTCAGCCAAATTTTCTCATCCTCGACGAGCCGACCAACGATCTTGACATCGTGACCCTCGCGATTCTCGAAGATTATCTGCGCGAGTTCAAGGGGTGTGTCATCGTGATTTCCCACGACCGTTTCTTCCTTGACTCGATTGTAGACCATCTTTTTGTCATGGAAGGCAACGGGGTAATCAAAGATTTTCCCGGAAATTACACCGACTACCGCAACTATCTCGACGAGCAACGCCGTGTCGAGGCCGAGCAGCGTAAAAATGTACCTGCCGCGCCGCAGCAACGGCGCGAGACCGCCGACCGCCGACCGCGCCTGACCTTCAAGGAACGGAAAGAGCTGGAGGCGCTGACAGCGGAAATTGACGCGCTGACGGCTGAAAAGGCCGAGCTTGACGCGCTGTTCAACTCCGGGGCCGAGATTCCCGATATTGTCGAGCGGTCGGCCCGTTACAGCGAGATTTCCGAAATCCTTGACGAGAAAGAGATGCGCTGGCTCGAATTGTCAGAGAAAGAATAACCTGCGAGAGAAAGAATAACCCACTTCTTAACAATAATTTTTATGCGACGTGGCTGTTTTGCGGGAAAAAATTCCTAACTTTGACGGCTGTAAACAAATTCTTAGTGTCGGTATCTTGAAAAATTTAGTAAAACGCTCTCTCTCAGGAATCATTTATGTCGCGCTTATAGTAGCGTGTATAGTTCTCGGCGGGTGGTGGTTTAACGCACTGCTGCTGTTGTTCACAATCTTGGGTGTTGTAGAGTTTCACAACCTTGTTGACAGGACGGTGTCAGAAAAGACATCGGTAGTGCCGCTTGTCGTTGACTTGCTCGCCTCGGTCTCGCTCATACTCGGGATGAGCTATTCGCTGGCGTTCCTTGCAATTTTCGTTGTGTGTCTCATTGTCAGGATGATTTCCCAGCTTTATATCCACGAGGATGCCCCTATTGTCAGGCTGGCTTATTCCTACATGGGCGTGTTTTATATCGCGCTGCCTCTCGGATTGCTCGGATTCATCATGGAAATGCTCGGCGAGGATATTGGCAAGGGATTGCTGTTGACAATGTTTGTCATGATATGGCTTAACGACACCGGGGCGTTCATTGTCGGGTCGTCGATTGGCCGCCATAAGCTGTTCCCCTCAGTCTCTCCTAAAAAATCATGGGAAGGCGCTGTCGGTGGAGTAGTTTTCAGCATCGGTGCGGCTTTTGTCGCCAAATATTGTTTCCCGCTTTATTTTGAGCAGGTCGGGATTGTTCCGCTCTGTGTCATGGGATTGATAGTCGGCGTTTTCTCCATATGGGGCGACCTTGTCGAGTCGATGATTAAGCGCACCCTGCATGTCAAGGATTCGGGCAACCTGATTCCGGGACATGGCGGCATCCTTGACCGCATTGACTCGCTCCTTCTCGTCGCCCCCGCGGTAGCGGTCTACTTTTTCATCATATTCTGGTGTCTTTGAGATTATTTCATTTTCAATACTTATATAACTTTTCCGATTTAATGAAACGATTTCCGATTTTCGCTGCCGCTGTAGCTGTGCTTGGTCTGGCGGCGTGTAACCCGTCGGCTAAAACCGGCGCAAACGGGCCTGTCGAGGGTGCCGATGTGATTCTTCATGCGTGGTCTTGGTCGTTTGACACCATTGCCGCCAATATGAAAGATATTGCCGAGGCGGGATATACTTATGTGCAGACTTCTCCCGCTAATACCTGTTTTGTGGGTGAAGACGGCGGTATGGCCCTGTTTTCGACCGATGATGACTCGATAAAGGGGAAGTGGTATTACTACTATCAGCCCATAGACTGGAAGATAGGCAATTATATGCTCGGAAACCGTGACCGCTTCAAGGCAATGATGGACAGTGCCCGCAAGTATAATGTCGGGGTAATTGTCGACGTGCTCCCCAACCACACCGCTATCGACCACACTGCGGTCACAGCCGCCCTTGACAGCGCTGTCGGCGGCCATGACAACCTGTATCATGCCAACGGTTTTACCCCTATCACAGATTATAACGACCGTATGCAGTGCACCACCGGCGAGATGGGCGGCCTTCCCGATGTCAATACCGAGAATCCCGACTTCCAGTATTACTACATGCAGTATGTCAACGACCTGCTCGGGCTCGGTGTGCGCGGTTTCCGCTACGATACAGCCAAGCACATAGGGTTGCCGAGCGACCCGCTTGACCCCAAGGCCGAGCGCAACAATTTCTGGGATGTCGCTCTCGGGCGCGAGGATGTCAAGGGTCTGAAGCTCGCAGTTCCTGCCGACAGCCTGTTTATTTACGGCGAAGTTCTTCAAGACAAGAATGTGAAGGAGAATGAATATGCCGAGTATATGGGCCTGACGGCAAGTGCCTATGGTCACGCCCTGCGCAATGTCCTCAATGCCGGCGATTACAAAGCCGACGATGTTGTATCGTGGCATCATCCTGCATCACCTGACAAACTCGTGACATGGGTGGAATCGCATGATACCTATTGCAATGCCCATGAGTCAGCCGGAATGAGCGATGACTTGGTGCGCATGGGATGGGTCTTCCTTACCGCCCGCGAGAAAGGCACCCCGCTGTTTTTCAGCCGTCCCGCCGGCAGCACCCGTGAGAATTATTGGGGCAACAACCTTATCGGCGCGCGCGGAAATGACGAATTCAAGCATCCCGAAGTCGTAGCTGTCAACAAGTTCCGTCGCGACATGGCCGGGTTGCCCGAGGTTGTGAAAGTCAGCGACAACGGTGCTGTCATCAAGGTTGGCCGCGGACATGACGGTGCGGCCATAATCAACATATCGTCAGAGGTTCAGCAATTGGATCTGCCCACGACATTGACCGACGGCGTGTATCTCGACGAGGTTCATAAAAAGGAATTTAGAGTGTCAGACAGCCATATGACAGGCACCCTTGAACCTTTGACTTCGTACATTATTCTTAAAAAACAAGCGCGTTAAGATTATTTAACTAATTTTTTATCTGTGATAAAAATAAACACGTTTGTCGAAAAATATTACACATTGTCGGTTTAAACGTGCTTGACAGACGATAGATAAATCCTCACCCCCCGGAGACATTGCTGAGTGGAAATGGCTCCGAGGGGTGAGATGTTATATGATAAAAAATTTTATTATCTTTGTAATGTCGAAAAATTCTCGACAAAGTGAGAATAAAAAGCATTATTAGACATTTATAAATCCACTGACGTTAAGTACTATGTGTAAGCAGCAAAGGGGGACCGTGAGGCCGTCCTTTGTTTTTATGTGTCATCTGATATTTTTGCGGGCCTCGGATAAAAATGCAGTCATAGCGGCGGCATCGCGTTGCGCCACGATTTCTTTAAGTCGGGAAAGCCGGTCACATATCTGTTCAAGCTGAGCCGGGGTGTTGGGGTTGAAAAGAATCTCGCTCAACAGGTAGTCGTCTTCGCTCATCAGTCCCCGCGCTATTTCCATGTGCCGCTTGAATGTGGTTCCGGGTGCGTCCTGATGTTTCATCACGCTTGCAAAAGCGAGTGTCGCGGCAAAGGGTATTGAAAGCGAGTAGGCGATTGTCAGGTCATGCTGTTCAAATGTGTAGTCGACGATATTGAGGCGGAGCCGACGGTAGAGGTCCCGGAAAAAATCGCGCCCTTTTCCGTCGCCCTCGCTGATGATGATGGCGTTTTCGCTTGAGAGGTTGGAAAGAGAGGCGAAGGTGGGGCCAAACATCGGGTGGGAGCTGACAAACGGGTGCCCGCATTCGGCATAAAATTCAGGCAGTCCGGTCTTGACCGACGCAATGTCGCTCAACATGGCATCTTGCCGCAGGTGGGGCAGAACGGCCTTGAATGCGTCAAGAGTGTATTTTACTGTCGCCGCGTTTATGACAAGGTCGGGGTCAAAACCGTCAACCTCGTCAAGAGTCTTGAACCGCTCGGCGTTGTAGCAGAAGCGCAGCCGCCGCGGGTCAAAGTCATATATTCCTACCTGATGGTCAAACGAGAGGATGTCGCAAAAGAACCGGCCCATCTTTCCGGCTCCGAGAATGAGTATTTTCATGTATGGGACGGTGTTAGAG
>CAMWRO010000162.1 GCA_947176615.1 uncultured Porphyromonadaceae bacterium | reverse complement strand
GCGTCAAGATAGTCTGTCCGATGGAAAAGGCCCTCTTATATGATGCGCTGGAAGGCACGATAAGCTACGCCGAAGTCATTGATATCATAAAAGAAATTATGTGCCAGCCGTCACAGCTCATCGAGCATGTGGCCTATAATATAAAGAAGTCGCTTCTTACCGCCTATCCTCAGATTATCGGGGGCGAAATCCGCGTTGCCAAGCTGCAGCCGCCCGTCAGCGCCGAATTGGAGGAAGTGGCGGTAACAATACCCGTTTAAACAATCATCATACATGTTATGAAAAAAATACCTGTATTACTCCTGACCGGTTATCTCGGCAGTGGAAAGACAACTCTCCTGAACCGTATTCTCGCCAACGAGCGCGGAATAAAATTTGCAGTTATTGTCAACGATATAGGCGAGGTCAACATTGACGCCGACCTCATTGCCCGCGAAGGGGTGGTAAATTCAGCCGACGACAGCCTTGTCCCGTTACAGAACGGCTGTATCTGCTGCACGCTCAAAATGGACCTTGTAAAACAAATCGAAGACCTTGTGGCCATGAAACGGTTTGACTACATCGTCATCGAGGCCAGCGGCATCTGCGAGCCGGAACCGATTGCCCGGACCATATGCACGATACCCGCCATCATATCCCAAGCGGCTCCCGGGAGCGAACTGGCACGCCGTCACCACGGTGACAATCTTCCCGTGCCTCAGCTCGACAGCATTGTCACGGTAGTTGATGCCCTGCGCTTGCGCGACGAGTTTGGCAGCGGTGAGTCTCTGACACGCGACAACATCGACGACGAAGATATCGAGAACCTCATTATACAGCAGATTGAGTTCTGCAACATAATCCTGCTCAACAAGTGTGACGAAGTGTTGCCTGACGAACTTGAACGCATCAAGTGCATCATCCGCGCCATCCAGCCTCGCGCTGAAATAATCGAAACAAATTATGCCGACGTGGATCTGTCGCGCATCATCAACACAGGGATGTTTGATTTCAACGAAGTGGCCACTTCGGCTGCATGGATTCATGAAATCGAGAAACCGGCCGACGAGCACCACCACGAAGATGACGAGGAAGGTCACCATCACCATCATCATGAGCATGAGCATGAGCACGAACATGAGCATGAACATGAGCATTGCGACCACGAGCACGGGGTGTGCCACTGTCACCACCATCACCACGACCACGAGCATGGCGAGGCCGAGGAATACGGCATCGGCACAATGGTCTACTACCGCCGCGACCCGTTCAATTTCGAGCGTTTCGACGCCTTTGCAGCCCGATGGCCTAAAAGCATAATCCGCGCGAAAGGCATCTGCTATTTCAGCAACAACACTCCGATGTCTTACCTCTTTGAACAAGCCGGCAAGCAGAAAACTGTCAAGGAAACCGGCCAATGGTATGCCACCATGCCGGCCGACGAGCTTGAAGACATGCTCATATCTTACCCCGACCTTCGACGCGACTGGAAAGAACCTTACGGAGACCGCATGATAAAGATTGTCATAATCGGGCAGCATCTCGACCGACACAAAATCGAGGAAGAACTCGACAAATGCCTTGACCACAACGTAAAATTCTAAGATGAAACTGTTTATCTCGGCCGGAGAAGCCTCGGGTGACCTCCATGCCTCACAAGTTATCCGCGAATTGCGACGCATTGACCCGGGAGTGGAAATCACATTCCTCGGTGGCGACCTCATGGCCCGCGAAACGAGTCATGAACCGCTTATCCATTATCGCGACATGGCGTTCATGGGGTTCACCGAGGTAATAAAGCATCTGCCGCAGATATACCGCAATTTCAAAACGGCAAAAGGGGCAATTTCACGGGAACGCCCCGATGCCCTGCTCCTTGTCGATTATCCCGGGTTTAACATGGAGATAGCCGCCTACGGGAGAGCGCTCGGAATCCCGGTCTATTATTATATCGCACCTAAAGTGTGGGCATGGAAGTTATACCGTGTCAAGGCGTTGAAACGCGATGTCAAGCGCATATTCTCCATTCTTCCGTTTGAACCGGCGTGGTTTGACCGACACCGGCTGCAAGTGGAGTATGTCGGCAATCCGTCGGTCGAGGAGGTCAACGCCGCCATTGCCGCGCTACCTGAAAAAAGTCAGTTCCTGTCTCACCACAACCTTCCGGCCGACAAGCCGCTGTTAGCAATCGTGCCCGGCAGCCGACGCGGGGAGATCAAGTGCAACCTTCCCGTGATGGATGCTGTTGCCAAGCGGCATCCCGAACTGTGTCCGGTTATCGCGGGCGCACCCGGCATCGACCTGTCGGTCTATCGCCGCTATTCCTCCCTGCCGGTCATCAATGCTTCCACACTGGAACTGATGGCCCACTCGCGGGCCGCACTTGTCACGTCGGGGACGGCATCGCTCGAATGCGCCCTCGCCGGGACTCCGCAGGTGGTGTGTTATCGCTCTATCGGATGGAAACCGGCCCACGACCTGTTTACCCACATCCTAAAGATTCCCTATGTCTCCCTTCCCAACCTCATCGCCGGGCCTATAAGCGAAAAAGCCCGCAAAGAGCAGAACCGCAAAGGTGTCGTGCGCGGACACATCATCCCCGAGATGCTCGTCCACCACTGCAACCCCGACGAGGTTGACGCGCAACTTATCCCCCTCTTGGGAAACACCGAGGAACGCGCGCGCCAGATCGGCGGATATGCCCGAATGCGCGGACTGCTTTCATCGACAATGTCGGCAGCCGCGACAGTCGCCGCCCGGTTGAACTCCCTTGTCAAGACAGGGAAATAATCACTCCCCCTCCTTAAAAAATTCGATTTCGTCGGCCATGCGGCGACAGATTCCGTCGGTCACGTCACATCCCCGTTGCTGTTCAGCCAAAAGATATGGCTCGATTTCCCGCCACTTCTCCCCTATCAGGTTGAACATCAGCCGCAATGCCCCGTAACGGCTCAAGTCGCGCCCACTATCGGCAAGCGACATTGCTACATCCATTGCATCAGGGAGATAGCGCAATAGACGGTGACAAAGAATATCGGTCACTTCGGCCGACGGGGATTCGTCAAGCCAGCGACGGGCCTTCTCGGCAGTCATTTCCTCACGAGGGTGAACCATCGGTGCCATCAGCAGACTCTCACGACAACGACTGTCGGCCCACAGCTGGTCGGCCAACTCGGTTTCAACAGGAAATTCATCGGCAATAGCGCGAATCTGAGGCAAATTTAGTCCGAATACAAGCGGATAAGGCGCGCCGCTCTTGCGCACGACATCAGCGATAATTCCGTTGCGCATGGCAAAAAAGCGACGTTTCAAGGTCTGGAATCTGTTAAATTCGGTCATGAACGATAATTTTTATTGCACAAATTTACATCTTTTTAAGCAAACTGACCAAGTTGTTTGTTATATTTGTGACTAATTTTCATTTATGTTTGGTTTATGAAACGACTGATTTCATCAATTCTATCGATTATAGCACTCGCATCGTTTGCTTCCGAGACCAATCCTTCGGTGGGTCTTGTGTTAAGCGGAGGCGGGGCAAAAGGCATCGCCCACATCGGAGTCATTCAGGCTCTGGAAGACAACGACATCCCCATCGACTATATAACCGGCACATCTATGGGGGCAATAGTCGGAGGTCTCTATGCTGCCGGATATACCCCGGCTGAGATGATGGAACTTATCGGGTCAAAAGGATTTACTGACTGGTCGACCGGGCAGATTGACGAGAAACTGGAATACTTTTTCTCTCAACCCGACCCCTCGCCCGCACTGTTTCTCTTGAACTTGGGAGAAAACGACTCGGCAAAGGTCGCGCCAATGCTACCGACCAGCCTCATCAACCCGCTACCGATGAATTTTGCGTTCATGGAGCTGTTTGCGGCCTATACGGCCCAGTGCAACGAGAATTTCGACAACCTTTTCGTCCCGTTCAGGTGCGTGACTTCCGATGTGTATGCCAAGCACAAGGTAGTCATGTCGGGCGGCTCGCTCGGCGACGCTGTCAGGATGTCGATGAGCTTCCCGGTAGTGTTCCAGCCGATAGAATTGAACGGGGTGCCGATGTATGACGGAGGTATCTATGACAACTTCCCGGTAGACGTGATGATGACCGAGTTTGCCCCCGACGCGGTAATCGGCGTCACCGTAGCTTCACCCAGCAAACCTGACTCGCGCAACATGCTCGACCAGCTCGAAAGCATGATAATGCAACCCAATGATTTCCCGTTTCCCGATGACCGCGGCATAAAAATCCACATCAATCTTGAACAATTCGGGTTGCTCGACTTTCCAAAGTATAAAGAGATATACGCCATCGGCTACAAGCGCGGCATGGAAATGATTGATTCAATCAAAACCCGCATCCCTTCGCGGGTTTCAGCGCTGACACGCGATGTGCGCCGCGCGGCGTTTAAAAGCGCTACCCCCTACGTTGTCTTTGATTCGGTAACCGTCACCGGCGGTTCACGGAACCAGAACGAATATCTGCGCTCGCTTTTCCCTCACAGCCGCCAAGAAAACGGAACCGACACATTCGGACTGGCACGAGCCAAAGAATCTTATTACCGCGCGATTACACCCGGAAAGCTGCAAAACTTCATTCCAAAAGCCGACTACGACCCTGCCGACAGCATCTTCTCACTGCATCTGCAAGCCGTGGTCAAAGACCGTTTCCGTGTGGGACTCGGAGGCTATATCTCCTCCTCGACCAACAGCATGCTGTTCCTCACGGGAGGATACAACACCCTGAGCTACCATTCGCTCAACACACAAGTGAAACTGTGGGTGGGACAAAGCTATCTCGCGGCCCTCGGCTCGGCCGAAATCATGCTCCCTACGGCCATGCCGGCATCGGTAGCTCTCGAAATCGAGGCGTCGCAACAGAAATTTCATGAGGCCGAGAAACTGTTCTTCGAGACAAACACCCCAAATTTCATCACCAAGTCAGAAGTGTTCACACGCCTGCTCTACAAGATGGCGACAGGACGCAGGGCCAAAGCCGAAATCGGGGTGGGTTACGGTCACCTCACTGACCGATTCTATCCCAAACAGATGTCAGTCAACGCCGGACGCGACCACGGAATCTTCGACTTGGGCCAAGTGATGGCACGATGGGAATACAACACGCTCGACAACCAGTTTAACCCCACCGGGGGCGCACGGTATATCGGCGAGATACAAGGAATGGGCGGACGCTTTGACTACCGTTCTGCTCCCGAGAACGATACCCGGGACTTCGACACCCACCCCGTGTGGATTCAAGGACAGGCGTCGGCACTTAACTACTACGGCATCGGGCGACATTTTGCAATCGGGACCGAATTCAACCTGTTATTATCGACCCGTAAACTGCTTCCAAGCTATGATGCGTCTATCGTAGCCGCACAGGCTTTCCATCCCACCCCGTCAAGCTATAATTCGTTTAATCCCGCATTCCGGGCCAACAGTTTCGCAACTGCCGGAATCATCCCGGTGTGGAAGTTGACATCAACCGTGCATCTCCGCGGAAATTTCCACGCCTTCATGCCTCTGCGCAAGATTGAATACCAAGGCGCGGGAGAGAAACCTGTCTACGGCCGCTGGCTGAGCAATCCGGAGTTTTTCGGCGAAGTCGCCGCTGTGGTATCGCTCCCATTCGCCTCTATAAGCGCCTATGGCAACTATACATCCTCGCCTTCCGCCAACTGGAACTTGGGCATCTCCATCGGGTTCTTCCTCCTCGCCCCCCGCTTTATCGGAAATTAACAGAAACTCAATCCCACATGCTCTTTGCGTTTTGAGGTCCTATGACATTCTCGACTTTATCGACTTTATCAACTTAACCATTATCCCCTGCCACTTTTTCATTTCAGCAATTTTCTATCATTGTCGCCGCTTTCCAGCACACTCATCTGATGAATGGCTATCTGATTCAGCTTTACAAGCCGCTCGCCTTGTGTCATGCCCTGCTCGATGAAAACCGCATTGAGGTTTTCCATATTCGACAAGCAGATAAGCTCGTTGATTGAGGCGTAATCGCGTATGTTCCCTATCAGGTCGGGGTGAGCATCCCGCCATTGTTTTGCCGTTACACCAAACATCGCCACATTCAGCACATCGGCCTCATTGGCATAGATAACGCTCGCCTGTGCCGGAGTAACCTCCGCAGGGATAAGATTTTGTTTTATGGCATCGGTATGTATACGGTAGTTGATTTTCGACAATTCACGTTTCGCCGACCACCCCAACAACCGCTGTTCCTCCGTCTTCAGCCGCTGAAATTCCTTGACGATGTAGAGTTCAAACTCAACAGAAATCCAGCTTGCAAACTTCAATGCAATATCTTTATGCGCATACGTTCCACCATAACGCCCTGACTTAGCGATTATACCAATGGCATTTGTCGCGTCAATCCATTTCTTTGGAGATAGCGTAAATGCATTCAGGCCGGCTTGTCGTCTAAACCCCTCGAATTCGGTGGGTTTAAAATTCGGATTGTAAAGCTGTTCCCAAATGCCTAAATACTCTATTGTGTTACGGTTGCGCAACCAGTTTGCAATCACGGCGTTAGGTTCATCACTTTTATGTCGTGCCAAATCGGTCAATGAAATATAATCATCTCCATTGACAGCGATAATTGTAATATTTGTATTCTGAACTGTAATCTTTGCCATTTTTCTGATATGGCGTATAATGCCAATACGCAAATTTACAATTTTTCGCTGACATACAGCATATTCCCTTGAAATTTCATGTTTTTCTTGCACTCAAGCATCAGCAATTAAAAATCATTTAAATCAAAACGCGGCACCCGGAATTTGCTCCATGTGCCGCGTTTTTTATTCTGACAAGACTTTTATCAGCAAGCCTTGAAACTCATGTCAAGACCTTTGACCGAATGAGTCAGC
>CAMWRO010000161.1 GCA_947176615.1 uncultured Porphyromonadaceae bacterium | reverse complement strand
GGACATGTCCCTCGGCAATCACCTTTATATTGACATTCCGAGGTTTGAAATTCTATGTCGTTGGCAGCCGCTATCTGTCGGCGAATTTCTTTAAGTACTTCACAAATAGACTTTCCGTATGGCATCATAGTCTTATTAAAAATGGTTACAACGTATTACTTTTTTCCAACAATACAACCACCTGTGGCACGGGTGTCGTAGATGGAATGATAGTATCAACAGGAGTGGTTATGCCAAAGTCGGCGGCATGGATGGTGATATAGTCCATTAAGGCTTTCCGATTGAAAAAGATTCCCATACCGGCATCTTTAGCGATTATCGTGTCTCCGTTGACTATGAACGGTATATCACGATGGGTAGTTAAAATTTCAATTTCATCACGGCTGTAATATACAGCATAATCCCAATGCATAGAGCCGTATTTTATATTGATTTCTTGAATCATGTCGGGACTTAATTGAGGTAACCAACGACACACTAACTTTTTAGCATATTTTGATTCAAGTCTCTCAGCATCAATTGCAAATATCGAATCCTCCAATTTTACACCGTCAACGAACCATAACGGTCTGGGCCTATTCCGTTTATGGCTTTCTATATATTTTTGTAATTTATTTTCATCAAACGGAAGCGTTACAATCAATATTGAATCTTCTTTATATACTGAATCTATGACAATATTGACACTTGAAAAAAATTCAAGTGAGAACTCTAATGTGACATTCAAAGGAACATTCATTGAAAAATCACCGTCAATGTCTGTCAGGCATCTCGATTCCCGATAGACGCTATCTCCTACTTTTTTTAAAACACAAGCTCCGACAAGCGGTTCTCCTGTCTCGGCATCGACAACTGTGCCGCGGACTATCACAGCATCAACCGAGACTGTCGCGACGGTAAGGGACAAAAAGATTAGAATTGCGGAGAGGAGAGATTTCATATCAGAATATCTATTTAAAATTCTATCATGAGCAGCCGAGTGGGTGGAGCGGGTGGTATCATGGATTTGATTCTGTCGAGGCCGAGGGCGAGATTGCTAATGTCAATGATAGCACGGGCGGTTTCAGCCGTCAGTGAGCAATCATCGGGGATATGGAGGATGATGCCGTTGAGAGCGGTCGTTCCGGCTGTTTCACGAGTGAAGGGTTCAACTTCAGCGCAGGCTCGGTTGTCATCATCCCACGCTACAATCACATTGCGTTCAACTCTCGTGGCCGATACAAACGCATGGCAATAGACCCGGTGGCGCGACATCAGCGGTGACGGATTAGGGTTACAGGCACTTCGGCACGCTGCTGCTTGTTGTTGTCCTTGTTGTGGGTGCGCACAAGCGATATGGAATCAAGATAAGCGACCTCGTCACCGACAGGATGATAGCGCAACGAGCCGTAGACACTGAGAGCCGACTTGGCCGAGTCAAGCACAATGTCAAGATGACGCATACCGTCACCCGAGAATGTGGCCGAGGTGTATTCGGTCGTACCGTCGTTATACTCTACGGCCATATTCATCGTCATCGGAGAGCGGGTGTCAATCATCTTGGCGTTAAGACGGAAACGGTCCCCGCGGTCCCAGTTTCGGTCAGTCGTGTGATGGAAGGAGATAAAGTCGCTTGCCATGTCGGTGGTGAAACGGCGGTTTCTGACACCTTGCCACAGGTTGACGGAGTCACCGTCGGCACTGAACGAGACAGCCATCTTGGTCTTCAAGCCGAGGCGCTCGGCTTCGGCAATGCGCTTTTCAAGAATCTTGATGGTGTTGTCGTAGACCTCCATGTACTTGTCGATATTGTGGCCATACCAGTACATCGAGGTGTCAACCTGTTCAGAAGTCACGCCGTGTTTCATGTAGATTGACTGTTTCATCACCTTTTTGAGCGAGTCGTTCCCATATTCGCGCGAATTGTTCTCGACAACAGCCTCACCCATATGAACATCGGCCATCAACTGTGCCATTTTCTTGGGAGGAATCACATAGTCGGGAGTCGAGTCACACGCCGCCACGGCAATCCCGACGGCTGCGACAAGAGGGAGCCACCGCAGATTATTTCTTTTCATCGGCCTCTCCCCCTCCCTCGGGCAAAGCGTCAATGCGGGCCTGCTCGGCTGCGATGGCCGAAGGCATCTGGATATAACGGTGGTAGAAGATGACAAGAATGACTATGCCGACCGAGATAGCGGCATCGGCAAAGTTAAATATCGGTTGGAAAAACAAGAACTCCTTTCCGCCACACCACGGCATCCAGTCGGGCCACACCCATGAGAAAAGGGGGAAGAACAGCATGTCGACCACCTTGCCGTGGAATAGCGGGGCATAACCACCGTCGGGCGGAAACATCTCGGCAACCATCGGGGGCATCGGGTTATTGAAAATGACCCCGTAGAACACGCAGTCAAATATATTACCGGCCGCTCCGGCCGTCACAAGGGCAAGACACACGACATAGCCGCGCGGCACAATCCTGTAACGCCATATCTTGACAATGTACCATATCAACGCTCCCACAGCCACTATGCGGAACAAGGTCAGGAACAGTTTGCTGCCAAGTTCCATTCCGAATGCCATGCCGTTGTTCTCAATAAAATATAGCTGAAACCAAGGGAATATCTCGACATTTTCGCCGAGATAAAAACCGGTTTTTACCCAAATTTTAAGAACTTGGTCGATAATGACGACCGCAAAGATTATCAGAGTGGCGAGAACGCCCTTGGACATTTTCATGCGACTGGGTCAGTCCAACCCGGAAACCGGGTTGAAATTTAGGAGTTAAGTTTTCTTACAAAATAGTCTACCGTTTCTTCTGCGAGTTCTTGGCCTCGACACTGCGGGTGGCGTGGGGAACGGCGCGAAGTCGCTCCTTGGGAATCAATTCGCCTGTCTCGCAGCACACGCCGTAGGTCTTGTTCTCGATGCGTATCAACGCATTCTGAAGATGCTGGATAAATTTCATCTGACGCTGTGCGAGCTGGCCCGCTTCCTCCTTGGAAAGAGTGCTTGCCCCTTCTTCAAGGACCTTGAACGTGGGCGACGTATCGGCGATGTCGTTACCCTCGGCATTGGTGATGCTGGCTTTCAGCGTGTCATATTCACGTTGTGCCTTGGCAAGTTTTTCAAGAATCAGTTCTTTGAACTCCTGAAGTTCCTCGTCGGAATATCTCGTTTTTTCGCTCATAATGTATGTAAGTGTTCTTAATCGGTTTGAAAAATCCCCCGGGACACCGGGCGGCATCCCGGGGAGTAATATCTGTTTTACTTATTTAACGCAATTAAGACATTAACGTTCACGTCATCCATTGACAACGTTTCAACCCCCTCGGCCTCAGCAGCCAACGGTGCTATTTCAAGCGAGGTTGCGAGTACCTGACGCGAGATGTAGTCGCTGAAATCGCGGATAGCGTCATCGGTATCGGCTCCCGGGGCAAACGTGAGCGAGACACGGTCGGTGATGTCATAGCCGCGGCTCTTGCGGATATTCTGCACACGGTTGACGATGTCGCGGGCAATGCCCTCGCGGCGCAGCTCGGGAGTCACAGTCACGTCAAGCGCGATAGTCAGCGCGCCCTCGTTGGCAACGAGCCATCCGGGAATGTCTTCCGAGATAACCTCAACGTCGGCGAGGTCAATTACTGCGGGAGTTCCGTTGATATCGAGAGTCAGCGAGCCGTTGCGTTCAAGCTCGGCGATAGCGTGGTTGTCAAGATTCTTGACAGCCTCGGCGACCGCTTTCATGTTCTTGCCGTGTTTCGGGCCAAGTTTCTTGAAATCGGGTTTGACACGTTTCACGAGCACACCCTCGTCGTTGCCGACAACCTTGATGTCCTTGACATTGATTTCGCTCATAACGAGGTCTTTGACCGCATCAAGCGCGGCGCGCTGGGAATCGTCGGCCACGGGAATCATCACGGTCGACAGAGGCTGACGCACCTTGAGGTTGACCTTGCGACGAAGTGCAAGTGCCATCGAGGTCACATCCTGTGCCATCTTCATGCGCGACTCAAGGGCTTCGTCAATGAGAGAGGAATCGCTGACAGGGAAGTCGGCAAGGTGAACCGAGCCATCCTCGCCGGTGAGGTCGCGATAAAGCGAATCGGCATAGAAAGGCGCAAACGGCGCGATGAGCAGCGACAGCGTCTTGAGACATGTGTAAAGTGTCTGGAAGGCAGCGAGCTTGTCCTCGGTCATCTCCCCACCCCAGAAACGCTTGCGGTTAAGACGCACATACCAGTTGGAAAGGTTGTCGCCCACAAAATCATTGATAGCACGGGCGGCACGGGTAGGCTCGTAGTCATCGAGAGCCACGGTCACATCTTTCACGAGGGTATTGAGCAGCGAAAGAATCCAGCGGTCGATTTCCGGACGTTTCCCGACAGGCACCTGCGGGGCCGACGGGTCGAAATTGTCGACGTTGGCATACAGGGCGAAGAAACTGTAGGTATTATATAATGTGGAGAACAGCTTGCGCGAGGTTTCAAGGACTCCTTTCTCGTCAAATTTCAGGTTGTCCCAAGGCGACGAGTTGGAAATCATGTACCAGCGCACGGGGTCTGCGCCATACTGACCGATGGGGTCAAACGGGTTGACAGCATTGCCGAGGCGCTTTGACATCTTGTTGCCATATTTGTCAAGCACAAGACCGTTGGAGATAACAGCCTTGTAGGCTACCGAGTCAAACACCATTCCGGCAATCGCGTGGAGGGTGAAGAACCATCCGCGTGTCTGATCGACACCTTCGGCGATGAAATCGGCAGGATAAACCTCGCGGTTGTCAAACGCCTCTTTGTTTTCAAAGGGATAGTGAATCTGAGCGTAAGGCATCGAACCGGAGTCAAACCACACGTCGATGAGGTCTTTCTCACGCTTCATCGGTTTGCCGGCAGCCGAGACGAGGATGATGTCGTCGACATAGGGACGATGGAGGTCAACCAGCTCGTAGTTATCCTTGTCATATTTTCCGGGGACAAATCCGGCCTTTTTATAGGGATTTTCGGCCATTACGCCTGCGGCGACAGCCTTTTCAATCTCATTGTAAAGTTGCTCGACACTCTCGATGCAGAGTTCCTCAGCGCCGTCTTCGGTGCGCCAGATGGGGAGCGGCGTACCCCAGTAACGGCTGCGTGACAGGTTCCAGTCCTGAAGATTTTCAAGCCACTTGCCGAAACGGCCCGAGCCGGTCGAGGCGGGTTTCCACTTAATCTGCTCGTTGAGTTCCATAAGCCGCTCACGCACGTCGGTGGTCTTGATAAACCAGCTGTCAAGCGGGTAATAAAGCACCGGCTTGTCAGTGCGCCAGCAGTGGGGATAGCTGTGGACATGCTTTTCGATGCGGAACACCTTGTCGGTGGCTTTCAGCTCCATGCAGATCTGCACATCGAGAGTCTCGGCATCCTCGGGAAGAGTCTCGTCATAGACATTCTTGACATATTTTCCCTCCCACTGTCTGTAAGCCTCGACATCCACGCGCTCCTTGACAAAGTCGGGGTCAAGCTCGTCGAGAAGATAGAAACGGCCCTTGAGGTCGACCATCGGGCGGATGTTGCCGTCACGGTCGACGAGATGGAGAGGGGGTATATTGTTCTGTTTTGACACACGCTGGTCATCGGCGCCGAAAGTACCGGCGATATGAACGATACCGGTACCATCCTCGGTGGTCACATAGTCGCCGGGGATAACGCGGAACGCGCCTTCGCCGGGATTTACCCAAGGAAGAAGCTGCTCGTAGTGCATCCCGACAAAATCCTCGCCCTTATGCTCGGCAACGACTTCATAGGGGATGAGCTTGTCGCCTTTGTTATACTCTGAAAGAGCGATACCGGCAGCCTTGGGGTTGAAGATTGACCCCATGAGGTCTTTTGCCACAACGACTGTGACAGGCTTTCCGCTATACGGGTTATAGGTCTTGACGATGTTATAGACAATCGAGGGACCCATCGCGAGAGCCGTATTGGACGGAAGGGTCCAAGGCGTGGTGGTCCATGCGAGGAAACAGGGAGTTCCCCACTGTGTTAGTTCACCGTTGATTGCAGCGAATTTTTCGTTATCCTCGATTATTGCACGGAACTGCGCGATACAGGTGGTATCCTTCACGTCACGATAGCAGCCGGGCTGGTTAAGCTCGTGAGAGCTCAGGCCGGTACCGGCGGCGGGAGAATAGGGCTGGATGGTATAACCCTTGTAAAGGAATCCTTTCTTATAAAGTTGAGCGAGAAGCCACCACACTGATTCAATATAGCGGTTGTCATAGGTGATATAGGCATTGGGCATGTCAACCCAGTAACCCATCTGCGAGGTCAGTTCCTCCCACTCGCGGGTATATTTCATCACCTCGGCGCGACAGGCGGCATTATACTCGTCGACCGAAATCTTCTTGCCGATATCCTCCTTCGTTATGCCAAGGTTCTTTTCAACGCCGAGCTCGACAGGCAGTCCGTGGGTGTCCCATCCGGCCTTGCGCTTCACCTGAAAACCCTGCATGGTCTTGTAGCGGCAGAAAATATCCTTGATGGTGCGGGCAAGCACATGGTGGATGCCCGGCTTGCCGTTGGCCGAGGGAGGTCCCTCGAAGAAAACAAATGAAGGACAGCCTTCACGTTCAGTCATCGTGCGCTCAAAGACACGGTCAGCTTCCCATTTACCGCGCATTTCGCGATTGATTTCAGGGAGGTTCAAGCCATTGTATTCGTTGAATCGTTTGCTCATAACGAGGTATTATTTCGCTTTATAAAAAAATTTTTGCAAATTTAGTCATTTCCATTGAAAAATTCAACTTAACAGTTAAATAAAAATCCTGCGATAAAACAACAAGGCTTTATCGCAGGATTTAGAAATGTTTATCGCGGATTCTTAGAGGTTGTTTAAAAACAAATATGAATCCAAAGCCCGTTTACGCGAGTCG
>CAMWRO010000160.1 GCA_947176615.1 uncultured Porphyromonadaceae bacterium | reverse complement strand
CATAAGGACTCTTCAATATGGCTTTTGCGAGACCGCTATATGGAGCCGGCAACTTCTCATCGAAATTGGTAAGGGCATGACCGCGTTTCCCATAGAGATTATCATCTATTTCGGCATCAAGTTCAGGGCGGCTCCAATCATTTCTTATGGTTTCATCAATATAGAAAAGAGCCTCTTCAACAGATTTGCTACGAGTAAAGATGACTATGTGATGTCCCCACGGAACCATGCCGAAATCAGCAGGCATATCAAATTCGTCAACGACTCGTTGACGAATTGTAGTCTTTTGATTATAAAACTCATACCAGCGTTTGGCATACTTGATATTAGTGACGGAAAAACCTGTCTGACCGGGGAAAGCTGTCTTGAGGTCAAGACTCAGACAATCGAAGAACGCGGTTCCCCATTTGGCAGTTTCGTGAAGTCTTGAAATATCCCGACCCATAGACCAGTAATATTCCAGCATTGTCGTGTTGACCTTGACGGCAGCCTTTATCTGCGACTTCCGAAAACGTTTTTTTAGCGAACTCAAAAGCTGCGCATATTCCTTACCCGCGATAATGGTATCACGTTTCACAAATGCCGGTTTGTTGTTTGTCTTTGCCATATTCAGATGTTTTAGCGGGAATCCAATAAGAAGTTGACTAATGTTAAGGCACTTCTGACAGCAAGTTTAGAAAATATGCCTCGCTCTAACATTGTCGTGATTATGTCCTATTATTGAAAAGGAGGTATCATTTGTTGATAGAAAGATGGTTACAGGAGAATGAATATGCAAATTTATTATTTTATTTCGATATATCGAGAAAAGTATGTTATCTTTGCATGTTTAACTGATAAGTAGATGTTCAGATTAAATGCATATCAAGAGCGCAGTCATTTTGGAGGCGTTTTGGCTGCGGAGCGAAGGAGCATAGCGAGCTATGCGACTGAACGACAATGTCAAAACGGCCCGAAAGGACAAGCTGTTGATATGCAAGATTCCACTCGGCATCTACTGTAAAAATATTATCGTTTTAATTTGAACATTTACTTATAATAATATTAATTTTATGAACTTGCAGATTAAATCACTTATCGCTGTCGCTGTTGTGGCGGCGGGAATTGCCGGTTGTTCCGGAAGTAAGGAAAATAAGGCTGATGCCGCTGCGGCTGAACCGCAGATTGAGACGGCTGCGGCCGATGTCAGAGGACAATGGTATATCGAAAACATCATCTTCAGCGATTCCGACTATGTGCGCCCCGACGAGGCTGTGCCCGGTGTCAGCCAGTATATGGTTTTTGAAGACAGCACCTTCTTCATCAGAACCAATTGTAACTCAATATCGGGCCCATACTCGATAAAGGGTGACTCCATCATTCTCGGCGACGGTCCTATGACTGAAATGGCATGCGACAACATGGCTGTCGAAGATGCCTTGCGCCGGATTCTCCCCGCGATATCCACGATAGAAGTTCAGAGCGACTCGGTGATCAGGCTCAATGGCTCAACCCCCGCCGAGTGTATCCTGCTGCATAAGGCCGCGGCTGAAATAAAGTAACCCGATACAGTCAGCCGGGGTGGATGGCGGTTTTGATGACATGGTCGTCTCTGCGGGCAAACAGATCGTAGGCTTCCTGTATGCGGCTGAGAGGATAGCGGTGTGTAATCAGGTGGGTTGTGTCAATCTTCCCCTCTGATATGAGCTGCATGATTCTGTCGCAGTCGCAGGCATCCACCCCGCCTGTCTTGAATGTCAGATTTTTGCCATACATCCACGGCAGTGGAAGTATCTGCTCTTTTTCATACAGGGCTACGACCGTGACGATGGCATTGGGGCGGGCGCAACGCCATGCCAGTTCAAAAGTGTCATTGCCTCCCGCGACCTCAATCACCCGGTCGGCACCACGCCCATCAGTCAGCCGGTCAAGAACATCCCCGCATTCCGATGGCGCGACCACCGTGACTTCGGGATAATGCCGCCCGATAAATTCGCGTCGCTCCCGATCGGTTTCACAGACTACAATCCGTCGGGGATTATAGAGCCTTACACACTCAAGGGTACATAGCCCCGTCGGTCCGGCTCCGATAATCATCACGGTGTCTTCATGAGAAATCTCTGAAATCTTGGCTGCCCAATAGCCTGTCGCGAGAATGTCGCCGACAAACAGAGCCTGCTCGTCGCTCACTCCGGCCGGTATCGGGGTCAGGCCGTTGTCAGCGTAGGGAACGCGCACATATTCGGCCTGCCCGCCGTCGATGCGGCATCCGAGCATCCAGCCACCCGACGTGCAGTTGTTGACATATCCCCGCTTGCAATAGAAACACTCGCCGCAGAATGTCTCGACATTCACGGCGACCCGGTCGCCCGGTCTGACTTTCTTGACCTCGGGCCCGACAGCCTCTACTGTCCCGACCAATTCGTGTCCCACCGTGATGCCTGTCTTGGCTTGGGGAACCGCCCCGTGCAGGATGTGAAGGTCCGACGAGCAGATGCTCGAAAGAGTGACCTTCACCACAGCGTCTTTCGGGTCGACAATTGCCGGTTTCTGCTTCTCGATCAGTTCAAACCGCCCCGGTGCGGTATATGTCAATGCGTTCATTCTTTCTGTGTTCATAATTTTCCAAGCGAGATTCTGTTTTTTACGTTGCTCGTTCACCTTGATGTGCAAATTTATCACTTTCTTTCGGTATTTCAAGAAAAGCGTTGTATCTTTGTGAGGTAAAAAAGATTAGAGAATTATGAAACTACATATTGCTGCAGGCATCGCAGCGGCGATGGCGTGTGCCCTCCCCGCTGGTGCGCAGATTAACGCTCCCGATGCCTCGGGTTACATCGAGCGCGCCCGTCTGATGTATGGCGGAGCCAACTACGGCGGGACTCTTGACCAGCTCGGCTTTTCTTCATCACTTTCGCCCGACGCGGCTCAGGAGGAGGATGCGATGTACTACCGCGCCCTCTCGCTGCTGAAATCGGGACGGCACGAGGCTCTCGACGTGATGGACCGGTTCCTCGAAAAATATCCAGCCTCGGCGCGCCGTGTCGACATCGAGATGGCGAGGGGCGACTATTATTTCCTCACAGCCGACTATGCACGCGCCCTTGAAGTCTATCGAGGGATAAGCGATGACGCGCTCAACGACGCGCGTTCCGAGGAACTCCGTTTCCGCAAAGGTTACTGTTTCATGCTGCTCGGGGAAAACGAGACTGCTGTCAGTCTGTTCAAGTCGCTCGGTTCCAGTCCCGCCTATGCCGATGCTGCCCGGTTCTACCGTGGCTATATCGCTTACAGCGACAGCAACTATGACGAGGCCCTGCGGCTGTTCCGTCAGGTCGACACATCAGTGTCGCCCGGCGATGCCGCCGACTATTATATAGCTCAGATACAGTTTGCTCAGGGGAACTATGACGAGGCACTGACCCTCGCCCGGCGCATGTTGTCGGCGGGGCGCGTCCCGCAGTTTGCCCCCGAGTGCAACCGCATCGCCGGAGAGTCGCTCTACAACTTGGGCGAGGAGAGCGAGGCGATTCCCTATCTTTGGAAATATTGCGCCGAGACGGCAAGTCCGCAGCCGTCGGCATTCTACATCCTCGGTGTCAGCGAGTATCGCGACGGGAATGTCGACAATGCCGTCAAGCTGTTGCAGAAGGCAATCGGAACCCACTCGGCGATGGAGCAGAGCGCCTACCTGTTTCTCGGACAGGCCTACCTGAAACGCGGCGACAAAAATTCGGCACTGATGGCGTTTGAGAACGCCTACCGTGTCGACTATGACCGCGAGGTGCGCGAGACGGCGTTCTACAACTACGCCGTGGCCCGCATGGACGGCGGTCGAGTCCCCTTCGGCAACTCGGTCGCGCTGCTCGAAGACTTTCTGCGTGACTATCCCGACTCCCGCTATGCCGCCGATGTGCAGAACTATATCATAACCGGCTATATGACCGACAATGACTATGAGGCGGCTATCGAGAGCATCAACACAGTCAGGAATCCGTCAGAAAATGTGTTGCGCGCCAAGCAGCGCGTGCTTTTCGTCCTCGGCACACGCGAGTTTACCGCCGGAAAGACCGCCTCGGCAATCAAGCGTTTCACCGAGGCGCGGTCACTGTCGCGCCTCGACTCGTCGATTGCCCGCCAGTGTGACCTGTGGCTCGGCGACTGCTATTACCGTCAGGGCAACTATGACACCGCCGTCAAGAGCTACAACGCTTATCTGAAAGATGCCCCGCGCGACGAGGCCGACAACCGCCGGCTCGCCTGCTACGACCTCGGGTATGCCCGTTTCGCTACCGGCGACTACAAGGAGGCGCTCGCCGACTTCCGCAAGGCTGTCAATGACCGCCAAGGGGCGATGAGCGACGCTGTCGTGGCCGATGCCCGCAACCGCGCGGGTGACTGCCTCTACTATCTCGGCGATTTCAAGGGGGCGCAGACCGAGTATGGCCACGCGCTCGACCTTAACCCCTCGGCAGGGGATTATGCCCTCTACCAGATGGCAATTATGAAAGGTCTTGAAAAGGACTATGCCGGAAAAATCGCGTCGATTGACCGGCTGATAGCCGATTTCCCCTCGTCGGGTCTCATTCCGGCCGCACTGCTCGAAAAGGCCGAAAGCCAGTCGGCAAGCGGACACAGCGACCGAGCCATCATCACCTACAACGAGCTTGTAAAGAAATATCCCAACACATCCCACGGTCGCAACGGCTATCTCCAGCTCGCCATCACCCGCCTCAACCGCGGTGAGCGTCGCGAGGCAATCGATACCTACAAGAAGGTCATCACCACTTATCCCACCAGCGAGGAGGCCCGCATCGCATCCGACGACCTCAAGCACATCTTTGCCGAGGACGGCCGCCTCCCTGAGTTTGCCTCGTTTATCGCCTCGGTGCCCAATGCTCCCGCATTTGAGGTTTCCGAGATGGACGACCTTGCGTTTCAGGCTGCCGAGAACGACTATGTCGGGAAAGAGGATGCCGCCAAGCTGCGCGGCTATCTCGACGACTACCCCTCGGGCCGTCACCGTGCGCAGGTCCTCTATTATCTCGCCGACGCATCGTGGAACTCGGGTGACACTCAGGCCGCGCTCGACTATGCGTCGCGCATAACCCTCGACCATCCCGACTCAGAGGTTGTCGAGGACGCGATGATAATCAAGGCCGATGCCGAGTCGTCGCTCGGAAAGACCGAAAACGCTCTCGCCACCTACTGCGACCTCGAAACCCGTGCCGCCGGGGCCAACATGCTCCACCGCGCCCGCCTCGGGGCAATGCGCGCCTCGGCCGACCTTGGCCGTTACAAGGATGTGGGGGCGATTGCCGACAAGTTGCTTGCCACAAGCGCATCCAACTCGACCGACGGTGACGAAGTCCGATTCACACGCGCCCGCGCCCTCAACGAGATGCGCCGATATGACGAGGCATATGCCGCTTGGAAAGAACTTGCCGCCAACCCGGCCGACATCTACGGTGCCAAGAGTGCCTATTACTGGGGACAGTCTCTGCTCGACAACGGCAAGCTGAAACAGGCTCTCAACGTGGCCGACGACCTGATTTCGTCAAATACCCCCCACAGCTACTGGCTTGCGCGCGGATTTATACTCTACAGCGACATTTTGCGCAAACAGGGCGACGAGTTCGAGGCCGACGAGTATCTGAAATCGCTCCGAGGCAACTATCCCGGCAAGGATGCCGATATTTTTGAAATGATTGACCAAAGATTGAAATAGCGCAATGGAATTCAAGTATAGATTAGCCTCATTGGCTGCCGTGGCCGCCCTCGGCGCGTCGGCGCAGGGTCTGCATCAGGAAATCGATGTGGAGCGCGAGATTGTCCCGATCGAGCGTGACGCGACCCGCATCAACACACTTCCGACTCTCGTGCTGCCCCCCATCACTCCCGCCCGTCTCTCGTTCAGCGAGCGCGTCGTGACCGCCCGCGTCCCCAACAGCGCGTCGCCCCTCGATCCGACAGCCTATGGTGACACTCTCGCTCCCTCGCCGTGGCGCGGATATGCCGCTCTCGGCATCTTCCCCCTCTACAATGTCGACTTTTTGGCCGGATACAGGATTCTCGACACCTCGCGGTCGCGGCTGAGCCTCTGGACGCAGTATGACGGCCGTGTCTACAGCAAGGACCGCGGCGAGAATTACTATACCCGCTACTGGCGTGACCACACCGTGAGTGCCGGACTTGATTATGACCAAAAAATAGGCAGGAAGTCATTTCTCGATGCCTCGCTCAACTACACTTTTTCGAGCCACACGCTTACGCCGGTATATCGTCATCATTACCAGCTCGAAGCCGACCGGGTCAATTTCAACGCCGCCTACCGTTCCCGTGCCGAGGGGTTGACCTACCGTATCGCCGCGCGATACAGCTATTTCGGTTACTGCAAGCAGGATATGGAATGGACTCCCGCCAAGCAAAATCTTTTCGGCCTCGACCTCGGCGGAAAGATAAAAGCAGGGGAGACGTCATGGGTGAAACTCGATGCCGACATCGCGGTCCTCTCTACATCGAAACATACCAACTGCATGGAACCCACCGCTATTGACGGCGGCGAGTCATCGGGACTGCTGACTCTCTCGCCCGCCTATCTCTACACGGGGAAAAACTTTGATGCGCGGCTCGGCGCACGGCTCAATGTGTCGTTCAACGACGGCAAGGTGTTCCATGTTGCCCCCGACGTACTCCTTGGCTGGCACCCGAGCTCATATTTCGCCCTAAGTCTCTCGGCGACAGGCGGCGTGGTGATGAACACTCTCGCCTCGGTCAACGACATCACCCCCTATTGCGACCCGTTCAGCGTCTACGGTTCCTCCCATGTCCCTTACGATTTCAACGGAACCATCACCATCGGGCCGTTCCGCGGAGGTTATCTGCAATTTTTCGGCGGATATGCCCGCGCCAACAACTGGTTGATGCCTTTCTCGACAACCACGCCGTTTAACGGCGGGTTGATGTTCAGCGGGGTCGAT
>CAMWRO010000159.1 GCA_947176615.1 uncultured Porphyromonadaceae bacterium | reverse complement strand
TGCCAAGACCATCAATATCCCCGCGATGAAAATAAGAGGAAACGTGGATTACCGTCCCAACCTCATCTCGGGCGACATCGCGGCTGTTACCGGCAACGGACGGCTGGCGATGAAAGGCAACTGGAACGGCCGGGCCGAGGGATACGATGCCTCCCTGAGACTGACTGATTTTCCTGTTGACGCAATCATGCCGACACTCGGCATAGGCAATATAACCGCCGGTCTTGATGTCAAAGGACACGGATATAACCCCATGTCGTCCAAAACCGTCGTGAATGCCGACCTTAATCTCGCCGATGTCACCTACATGGGACAGCGGTATGAAAATATCAAACTCGACATGCGCCTTAGTGACAGCAGGGCCGACGGTACACTGACAAGTCTCAACCCCGATGCCAACCTCAGCGCCGACTTCAACGCCGCAATCAGCGGTGACACTGTTGACTGGACGCTTGACGGCGACGTGCGCAACCTCAACCTCATGGCGATGAAACTCACCCCTACCATGAACCGCGGATCACTGACGATTGCCAACAAGGGGCGCATGAATGTCAAGACAATGGATATAGCCACCGACCTCTCGGTCGGCAATCTCGCTGGGTCCATGCCGGGAATCGATATAATCACCCCGCGCATCGACATGACACTCGCATCGGCCGACTCGACGCTGAACGCCACCGTGGCCAACGGCGACCTCGACATGAAACTCCATTCCCCCATGCCTCTTATGGGATTCATCGACAAAATCGGGACCGTCTCGCCTGTCTTATTACGCCAGATCGATGCCCGCATGATTGATGTCGATTCTATCCAGCAAGCACTTCCCCCGATGGACCTCCTCGTCGACATGGGGCAGAAAAACGTGGCCGCTCAATATCTTGCCGATGCCTCGGGAATTACATTCAAGTCTTTCCTCATGGGAGTCCACAACGACTCTCTCTTATCGATGAACGCCGTCGGCAACATGCTCACTGTCGGCAAGACACGCCTTGATACCGTATCGGTCGAGGCAATCCAGCACGGCCGGTTCCTTGTCTACAAGGCCACCATAAACAACCGTCCCGGAACAATGGACGATTTCGCCCATGTCAACCTCAACGGGTTCATCGGCAACGACCGCATCTCGGCATTCCTGAAACAAAGCAACATAAAGGGTGAAAAAGGCTTTAACATCGGATTGTCGGCCACACTGAGCGACAGCATCGTGACTGTCAAGCTTGTTCCGCGCAAACCGACTATCGCCTATAAACCTTGGACACTGAATGACGACAACTTCATCAGCTATAACCTCTATACGCGCCACATCGATGCCAACCTTGAGCTGGAAAGCAACAAAAGTTTTCTGAAACTCTTTACACAACACGACGAGTCGGCGGCAAATGACAGTGTTCCCGTTCAGGAAGACATCGTTTTGCAGATTTCCCGACTGCATCTTCAGGACTGGCTCTCCATCTCCCCCTTCGCTCCCCCGATCAAAGGCGACGTGAACGCCAACATGCGTTTCCGCTGGGACGCATCGGCACTGACAGGTCACGGTACCCTCGGGCTCGTCGATATGTACTACGGCAAGGACCGGGTGGGAACATTTGATCTTGACGTGAACATGCAGAACAGTATCAACGGTGCAATCCATGCCGATGTCACCCTCATGGTCGACTCGGTAAAGACAATTACTGCACGCGGGTCGCTTAACGACTCGACGGCAGCCAATCCGTTCCTGCTCGACTTCTCCATGATTAAATTCCCGCTGCGCGTGGTCAACCCATTCCTTCCGGCCGAAATGGCACGCCTAAGCGGCATGTTAAACGGAAACATGGAGATTACGGGCGACATGGCACATCCCGTGTTCAACGGTTTTCTCGACTTTGATTCCACCGCAGTCTTTGTGAAGATGCTCGGCACGTCATTCTCTTTCTCCGAAGAAAAAATTCCGGTTGACAGCAACATAGTCAGGTTTGACAACTTCGCTATTCTCGGATGCAATGCCAACCCGCTGCACGTCAACGGCACGGTCGATGCCCGCAACCTCACCGATGTCGGCCTTGACCTGAACCTCAGCGCCCGCAACCTGCAGGTTGTCAACTCATCGCGACCCAAAGGGGGCGCCGATGTGTATGGGAAAGCCTATCTCGACCTTGACGCCGGAGTCAAAGGCTCGATGTCACGCCTCGATGTCGAAGCCGATCTGGCCGTCCTTGCAGGGACAAATGTCACATATGTCATCCCCGACGCGACCTCGGCTATCGCCTCGCGGTCCAACAGCGACATGGTCCACTTCGTTCAGTTCAACGACTCGACTCAGGTTGAAAAAGCCGACACAGTGGCGGCATCGTCGATGGCTCTGAATCTTGAAGCCAACCTCGTTGTTGAAACCGGCTCGACAATAACGGTCGACCTGTCAAGCGACGGGAGCAACCGTGTGCGCGTCGAGGGTGCCGGAGACCTGACCTACTCGATGAGCGCGCTGAACGGTGACCGCCTGACCGGCCGGTTCAACATCAACAACGGCTTTGTGCGCTATGTCCTCCCCGTCATGGGCGAAAAGCGTTTTGACTTCAACGAAGGCTCCTATATCTCGTTCAACGGCGACATGATGAACCCGACGCTTCATGTCTCGGCAGTCGACCAGATAAAAGCCAATGTCACTCAGGAGGGACAAAACTCAAGGCTTGTCAACTTCGACGTCATCCTCAACGTCAACGGCACCCTTCAGGACATGGGCGTGGCATTTGACCTCGCAACCGACGATGACCTGTCGGTACAGAACGAGCTTGCGTCAATGTCGCCTGACCAGCGCGCCAATCAGGCGATGAACATGCTGCTGTATAATGTATATACCGGCACAAACGGCACCAAGGGCAACGGAAACCTATCGGGCAATGCCCTGTATTCGTTCCTGACCTCGCAACTCAACTCGTGGGCGGCAAACAACATTCGCGGTGTGGACATATCATTCGGTATCGACCAGTATGACAAGACCTACAACGGCAGCACGTCGACAACGACAAGCTACAGCTACAAAGTGTCGAAGACCCTGTTCAACGACCGTTTCAAAATCATTGTCGGAGGCAATTATTCGACCGATGCCGATGCCGACGAGAATTTCTCTCAGAACCTCATCAACGACATCTCGTTTGAATACATGCTCAACCGCAGCGGCTCGATGTTTATAAAAATCTTCCGCCACACCGGATACGAAAGCATCCTTGAGGGAGAAGTGACACAGACAGGTGTAGGTTTCGTAATCAAGCGCAAACTAAACTCAATGAGAGACCTTTTCAATTTCGGTCATTCCCCCACTCCCGCTCCGGCCGTTCCGGTTAATGCGCCGGAAACAGAAAAAGCAACCCTAACCCCGGCTAAAAATGATGAAGACGAGTAAAATATTTTTTGCAGTTCTTGCCGCTCTCCTTCTCGCGGCCTCGCTTGGAGGCTGCTCCACCACCTCGCGAATCGGTGACGGTGAAATCCTCTATACCGGTGTAAAAAAGATAGACATCACACCCGTCGAGGGTGAAAAAGTCCCTTCGGGCCTATCTTCCCAGATAACCGAGGCTGTGAAGGTCAAACCCAACAACAGCCTTCTCGGGAGTGCCGGCTACCGTTACCCGTTCCCGCTCGGACTGTGGGTCTACAACCACTGGGATAATCCTCCCAAGGGACTAAAACACTGGCTGTATGAAAAGCTTGTCGAGGAACCCGTGCTGGTCAGCAACGTGCGGCCCGAAGTGCGCGCCCACATGATTGACGAAATCCTTGACAACAACGGCTATTTCCGCGGCAACGCCACCTATGAGCTGGCTCAGGGAAAAAACAAAAAGAAAGCAAGCATCATCTACCGGGTCAAAACTGGTGCCCCCAATCTGCTTGAATCCATATAACTGCTACACGACACCACTCACCTTGCCCACCTCATTGACTCTATCGCCTCCAAGAGCAAATATCTGCGTAAAGGAGAGCGGTATTCGACCGACTCGCTCAGTGCAGAACGTGTGCGCATCACCAACGTGCTCCGCAACCGCGGCTACTATTTTTTCAAACCCGAATATATCGAATATCTTGCCGACAGCACCATCAATCCGGGGTCGATAGCCCTGAAGATGACCGTGGCCCGGAATATTCCGCAACAGGCCCGCGTCCCCTACAAGACAGGGACAATCACAACATATGTATACCGCAATCAGGGAGGCGGGACTCCCGACACCCTTGACACCCGCCGGGGACGCGTCATCCGATATATGCCATCCAAGCTGCGCGACGGCCTCATTCCGTCATGCATTTCGTTCCGTGAGGGTCGCACCTTCTCAGTGCGCAACATGAACCGCACCCAGAGCAATCTTGCCCGTCTGGGCATCTTCAACGGAATAAACATGACCGTCACGCCCGACTCGCTGTCGGCTTCAGACCGTAGGCTGAACGTGGTAATCGAGTGTACCTACGACAAACCGCTCGAAGCATCGCTTGAAGTAAACGTCGCCTCCAAGTCCAACAGCTACCTCGGCCCGGGTATGACGTTCAGTGTCACAAACCGCAACATGTTTGGCGGCGGCGAACTTTTCAACGTCGCCCTTACCGGGACCTACGAATGGCAGACAGGATCGTCACGAGACAGGTCATCGATATTCAACTCCTACGAATTCGGTCTTTCATCCTCCCTGTCATTTCCGCGCCTTCTCGCTCCGCGGTTTATCCCCCGCTCGCGCAGAGATGTCAACTGGACACGCGTCTCCCTGAGTGCCGACATTCTCAACCGGCCACATTATTTCAAGATGGCCCAGTTCAACACCGCGTTTTCCTATGACTGGCAGTCGTCAAAATATATCTCCAATACCCTGACCCTGTTCAAGCTCACCTATACCAAGCTGCTTAACACCACCACCGACTTTGACTCGATTATGAACGCCAACAAGGCGATTGCGCAAAGTTTCCGCAACACTTTTATCCCGCAACTCTCCTATAGTTTCATTTTTGACCGACAGATGGACCGTGACAACACCATCAACTGGCAGTTCTCGGTCCAAGAAGCCGGAAACATCTTCTGGGGCATCTATGAGGCTTGCGGCAAAAAGGGAGAGAAAAAACTTTTCGGCACACCGTTCTCCCAGTTTATCAAAGGGACTATGCAGGTAGTCTACGGACGTCGTCTGTGGGGTGAGAACTGGTTGGTAAGCCGCATCGCCGCCGGAGCCGCCCATGCCTACGGCAATTCGGCACAGGTTCCTTATAGCGAGCAATTCTATTGCGGCGGCGCCAACTCGGTCCGCGCTTTCACCGTCCGCTCAATCGGTCCCGGCTCCTATCGCGCCCCGGCCGACAAAGTAAACGGTTACTTTGACCAGACAGGCACATTCAAGTTTGAGGCCAATGTCGAGTACCGGTTCCCCATCCTCGGCCCCCTCCACGGGGCATTGTTCCTCGACGCGGGCAACGTGTGGCTGCTCGAAAACGACCCCTCCCGCCCCGGCTCCAAGCTGAAAGCGTCCACCTTCTTTAAAGACCTTGCCCTCGGCACAGGCGTGGGTCTTCGATTCGACATAAGCATGCTCATCATCCGCGGAGACCTCGGTATAGGGATACACGCTCCCTACGACACAGGCCGGCACGGCTACTACAACATGACATCCTTTAAAAATTCGCTTGCGTTCCACCTCGCAATCGGCTATCCGTTCTAGAGGTGGTTTTAAAACAATTTCCTAACAATTTACATCTGTTTATGATAGTTTCCATAGCTACGGAGCCTACTATTTTGGCATTTTGTTTTGTCAATTCATTGAAATTAACTAATTTTGCACCTAAATAGCATTAATTGACTTCGGCCAAGGCTACTCGCGACCAATGCACACTTTTTCTGAGTAGACACGTTGGTTTCAAGACGGTTTTTTCCCTGTCATTTTGCTATAGACACTGGACTTTTTATAAAAAATAATTGTTTTATCTTGTAATTCTCTTTGCGAGAATCTGTTTAACCATTATGCCGAACAAAAGCATGAAAATTATGACCAGATCCTTCCGCACTGTCGCAGCCGTCTTAACAACGGTATGGTGCGTGTCGTCGTGTTCTGCCCCAAAAGACATTGTCTATTTTCAGGACATAACTGAAAATGGAACTGCCGCGGCCGTTCAACCCAAAGCCGTCACCGTGCGTCCCAATGACAAGATATCAATCATGGTAAACAGTCGCGACCCTCAGCTCAGCGACATGTTCAACCTCCCCTATGTCTCCCGCCAGCTCGGTCAGGCATCCCGCGGTTCCAGCTACGGAAACAATCAGGGACTCTCGGGTTACACCGTCAACGAACAAGGCGATATCGACTTCCCGGTCTTGGGAACGCTCCATGTCGCAGGAATGACCCGTCACGAGATAGCCTCGATGATTAAAAGCGAGCTTATTTCCAAAGACCTCGTCAAAGACCCGGTTGTCACTGTCGAGTTCCTGAATCTCGCGGTATCGGTTATCGGCGAAGTGAACCGTCCCGGCCGCTACGCCATTGAGCGCGACAACATGTCGATTATGGACGCGCTGAGTGCCGCCGGCGACCTGACGATTAACGGAGTCCGCACCAACGTGAAAGTTTTAAGAACCGAAAACGGCACACAGAACACCTATCTGCTCGACCTGACCTCGGCTGAATCTTTGCGAAACTCTCCCGCCTATTACTTACAGCAAGACGACATTGTCGTTATCGAGCCTAACGACACGCGCAAACGCCAGTCGACTGTCAACGGAAACAATGTGCGCTCCACATCTTTCTGGATTTCTCTTGCATCGCTTGCGACTTCTGTTGCCGTCCTTATCAAAAAATAGTCTGTCCTATACTTTTTTATATAAATTTTACCACGGTCTTCATCGATATTTAAAATATGATTCAAGACACAGCACCCAACCAACAACCAATCCCTGCCTCAGTATCACAAAACCAGATTGAGGAGGAATCGCTCAACATACATGACTTCCTGACATTGTGC
>CAMWRO010000158.1 GCA_947176615.1 uncultured Porphyromonadaceae bacterium | reverse complement strand
TGCACTATTATAGATGTAAAGATTCTATTTGGTTGAAACTTCATTTTCCTTGCCGTTGTTTTTACGCGACACATATATAAGAGAGCTGCCGTCGGGAGCCCATGCAAAAGACTCGACGCCGCCAAAGGGTTTCATCGGGGCCTCATAAGGCTCTCCTTCCATGATGTCAACGGCATTGGAAATTGTCGATCCGTCAAAATCAGCCACAAAGGGATGCGGAATCTCAGTAACCCACTCATCCCAGTGCTTATACATGAGGTCATCGATAACACGGCCGGTTGCCTTGGGCAGATCGGGATAAATATCAGCTGCGTCCTTGCTGTACTTGACAGTGCCGATCAGGACGACATGTTTCTCGTCAGGCGAGAAAAGGAATCCTGCCACGCCTTTTTCGAGCGATGAAACAGCCTTGCGATTTGAGCCGTCGGCATCCATCACCCACACTTGGGGAACGCCGTCAACGGGGTAAGTGAAAGCTATACGCTTGCCGCCGTCAATCCACACGGCACCACCCTCGCTATTGGCTGTTTTGGTAATGCGCGTCAGATTGGAACCGTCGACATCCATTACATAGAGGTCGTTGTTGCTCTTGTTCTGCTCGACACTCTCGTAAGAGATTCCAAACAGAATCTTTTTTCCGTCAGGTGACACCTTGACATCGCTCACACGGCCAAGGGCCTCAAGCGCGTCGATGTTGAACACCTCGCCTTGCGCGGCCTTATACTCGGGACGGTCGATAATTGTCCCCTCCTCCCCGGGTGCCGGGTTGGAACAGGCAAGAGTTGATGCAATCAGAGCCGATGCCATCAGATATTTGTAACAATTCATTGATTCACCTTATTTTATTAGATATTGAGAAGATATCGACTCATTGGAGTGCACACGGCGGATTGTGTCGGCAAAAAGACGGGCTACCGACAGAATCGTAGCCTTGCGGCATGACTTGTTGAAAGGTATCGAGTTGGTAAAAATCATCTCGGTCAACGCACAGTTGTCAATGCGCTCCGATGCCGGGTCACTCAATATCGCATGGGAACACAGGGCACGCACTGATTTGGCTCCGTTTTCCATCATCAGGTTGGCAGCCTTGGTAATCGTGCCGGCGGTATCGACCATATCGTCGACAAGGATGACATTCTTATCCTTTACATCGCCGATGACAGTCATGGCTGCGACAACGTTTGCTTTCGCGCGCTGCTTGTGGCAGAGCACAAGAGGTACGTTGAGATATTTTGCATATGAGTTGGCTCGCTTCGCACCACCCACGTCGGGAGTAGCGATAACGAGATCGTCGAGGTTAAGCGACTGTATGTAGGGAATGAACACCGACGATGCATAAAGATGGTCAACCGGCACATCGAAGAATCCCTGAATCTGGTCGGCATGGAGATCCATTGTAATCACTCGGTCAACTCCAGCCGCCGAGAGAAGGTCGGCAACAAGTTTTGCGGCGATTGACACACGGGGTTTATCCTTGCGGTCTTGTCGCGCCCATCCGAAATAAGGGATGACTGCGATTGTCGACTTGGCCGATGCGCGCTTGGCTGCGTCAATCATCAGCAGCAACTCCATGAGATTGTCAGTATTGGGGAACGTCGATTGAACGAGATATACCTCGCAACCGCGAATCGATTCCTCAAACGATACTTCAAACTCGCCGTCGGCAAAATACTGGATGTTCATCTTGCCGAGAGGCACATTGAGGTCTCGGCAGATCTCCTCGGCCATGTAATGAGACTTGGTTCCTGAAAACACCTTAAAAGGTGGAAGATTGTCTATCATAATCTTATTATGGAGGTGATGTAAACGATGGTGCAAAGGTACGAATTTTAATCTTTAATTCATAGTTTTTAACACCTTGTTTTAAATCCTGAGAACGATTTTTAGGCTAAAGACAGTTGCTTAAACTATTTAGCACGCGGCGCACGCGGCTTGCGTCCCGGGTTTTTCGCGACGGGCACAACGTTTTTGTGTCTGAAACGCCACACAACGGCATCATACGGCCCGATAAACGTATCAAACGTTTTTTCCGATGAAACATGTTTTTCCGACGACTCGCCGCTCAGCAATTCAGTGGCAACCACGTCGCCCTCGGATATGTTAAGCATTTCAAACGCATGGCGGGGGATATTTATGGCCAAATCACATGACGAATCCGAGAAGTTGACCGCAACAAGGACTGTTTCCCCGTCACAGGAGCGCAAAAACACATATTGACGATGAGGATTGAGCGTGGGATTCTGATAATTGACATACATCAAATCAAAGAAGCGCCCTTTGGCAATAGCTTTTTCGGTATTGCATATCGACAGAATCGTCGCATACTTGTTGCGCAGCCATTTCTCGCGCGGAGTCAGGCGCGACATATCACACCGTCCTTCGTTATACCACCGCCGCAAAGTCGCCACACTCCAGTAATCAAATATAGTCGTGCGGCCGTCATGCCCGCTATAACCCTCGGCATCAGTTGCCTGCTCTCCGAGTTCCTGTCCCGAATATATCATCATGGGGCCGGTTGAAAACATCGCGCTGACCACAAGCGACGGGATGACTTTGGCCGGATCGCCGGCATAGAATCTCGACCCGAAACGCTGTTCGTCGTGATTTTCAAGGAAGTTGAGCAGATGCGGCCCGAGACCGTCGACACGCTGCCAGCAATTGGTAAGCGTGGCCGCCGAGAAATTATTACACTGGATACCGCGAAGCGTGTCATACAGATTAACCTTGTCATACAGGTAGTCAAAGCCGCCCTTCGTAATGAAGTCGTGATATATATTGACATCATACAGCTCGGCGATAAACTTCACATGAGGATAATGATCCTTGACATTGGGGATTGCCCACTGCCAGAACTCAAGAGGCACCATGTGCACCATGTCACAACGGAATCCGTCGACTCCTTTCGACGCCCAGAACCGCAGGATATTCAACATTTTGAACCATGTATCGGGAATCGGGTCAAAATGACGAGTCCCGTCTCCGTAGTCCACGCCATAATTGAGCTTGACCGTATCATACCAGTTGTTTACTCCCGCAAAAGCCGAAAAGCAGTCATCGCCCGAAGCTTTTGCAGGGAACTCGATATAGGCGTTCTTCCCGGTTCCGAGGTCAACCTGCGGGGCAAAAAGCTGCCGGGGGATATAATAATAATTGTTGTCGTGACCGAAAAAGAGCGAGGGGTCATCACCGTCACCAAGGTCTTTTATTCCGTCAGGTTTGACATCCGAATGATAGCGGCGGGCCGTGTGATTGGGCACAAAATCGATTATAACATCAAGGCCGGCATCATGGGTACGGGCCACGAGCGCCTCGAATTCGGCCATGCGGTTGGGGACATCCTCGGCAATATCGGGGTCGATGTCATAGTAATCCTTGATTGCATAAGGCGACCCGGCATTCCCCTTCACGACATAGGGATTGTCAGGGGTGATACCGTATTCCGAATAATCGGTTTTGGTAGCATGCTCGATTACACCGGTGTACCACACATGAGTAACGCCCAGTTCCTTAATCGACTCAAGAACCTTATGGGTAATCAGGTTCATTTTTCCCGAACCGTTCTGGGCATATGTCCCGTTAGGGATGCAGCGTGGGTTGTCGTTTGTGAATATGCGTGGGAAAAGCTGATAAATAACCGGTTTACAATTCATATTTTTTATGATTTAAGGGAGAAAAACGACGAAGAAGACCCTTCTCGTCTTTTGCGGGCCGCAATCACATCGGGATGCGTGAATCCGTTTTCCTGCAGGGCAGCCATCGTGGCCGCATATCCCGCATGAAACACCCGCTTGATTTCTCTAAGATTAAATACTTTATAAGATGCTATATCTGATACCTGTATCGCAAGGTCACACAGTTTCATGTCAGGGATGGCGTTTGTCTTCGCCATAAGGTCATATGTGCGGTGGGCAACCTCCATTATCGTCTTGGGCTTTCCGCGCCTCGGCATAGGACTGCAGTTTATCCCTATAAGATACTTGCACTTGTCTCGCAACGCCCACGACGGGAGATTGTGCAACACGCCCCCGTCGACATATGTCGTCCCGTCAATCTTGACAGGCTTGAACACAATCGGAATGGAACAAGACGCTGCCACACGCTCTGCTATCGCGCCGCTGGTAAAACTGACCGGAACCCCGTTATCAAGGTCGGTGGCGCATATCACCGCCGGCAATGGCAATTGCTCAATATTCTCGTAGGGAATGTTTTTGCGGAGAAACCTCTTAAACCCGTCCATCGAAAAGAAACCGTCATGCGGAACCCCGATTTCGGCAAAATCGGTAAATTTTATGCCCGAAAACAATTCCAGTATCTTGTCTGGGTCATTACCTCCTGCATAAAGCGCAGTGACAACCGACCCGGCGCTCACACCTGCAACTATATCGGGTTTCAACCCCATTTCGGCTAGGGCCTTCTACGGCCGCGCATGGGCTAACCCCGGGGCTCCGCCCCCGCTGAGGGCAACGCCGAGCTTATAAGGCTTGGATGAAAAATTAAACACATTAAGCATCGCGGGTGCAAAGATAACGCTTTTTTCGCGCCTCTGCAATATATTTTGCAATCAGACACCGCCCATGATACTATTTTACCCAATTGTGTCTAATATCTTGTTAATAATTGGTTTTATTCAAACTTTATATTATTTTTGTAATTGAAAAGTCGACAACTGCTGGGGCCCTGTTGGCCTCATACCATGAAACGATTGTTCGACAGTTATTATTTAATTATTCAAATCCTTAAAAATGAAATTTTATAAGCCGTTATCCACCTTATTTCTGATGTCAGGCGTTGCTTTTGCCCTGCCGCTCAATGCCGAGGTGGTAAATCTCTCCACACCTTCGACTTCGCTTATACTTGACGCGGAAAAAGGAGGTTCTTTCCGATTCCTTTATTACGGTGACAAGCTCTCAGCATCTGACATCGACAACCTTACAGCTGCCGGTGCCGCAAACCGCGACGCATATCCGGCCTACGGCAATTATCCGCAAGGAGAAGCCGCGCTCAGCGTGACCCAGCCCGACGGCAACATGACCCTTGACTTGGAAGTTGCCGACATAAAGACATCAGCTGATAAGGCCGACGGCTCGACTGTCACCACGGTATCAATGCGTGACAAAGTTTACCCGCTATCGGTCAATGTCAATTATCGCACATGGCCCGAAGAAGACGTAATCGAGACATGGGTCGACATTACCAACAACGGCAAAGGGTCAGTCACATTGAATCGGTTCATGTCAGGCTATCTTCCTGTCCGTTACGGAGACGTGTGGCTATCATCGCTCTACGGTTCTTGGGCCAACGAGGGGCGCCTCAATCAGGAGCCGCTGCGACACGGTGTCAAAATGATCAAAAATAAAGACGGAGCCCGCAATTCCCACACATCCCATGCCGAAATCATGCTGTCGCTCGACGGGAAACCGATGGAAAACACCGGTCGCACAATCGGCGCAGCCTTGTGTTACAGCGGCAACTACAAACTGTTCATTGACACTGACGACAGCAATTACCACCATCTGTTTGCCGGCATAAACGAGGAAAACTCAGCATATAAGCTGAAAAAAGGAGAAACCTTCTCCACCCCTGCTCTCGCTCTGACGTTCAGTGACGAAGGTCTGAGCGGCGCAAGCCGTAATTTCCACCGCTGGGGACGCAACTACCGTCTCGCCCACGGCAACGAGCCGCGCAAGATTCTGCTCAACTCGTGGGAAGGTGTCTATTTTGACATCAACGAGGAAGGCATGGCCCAGATGATGAAAGACATTGCCTCGATGGGCGGCGAACTGTTTGTCATGGACGACGGATGGTTTGGCGACAAATACTACCGTGACAACGACTCGGCATCGCTTGGCGACTGGACGGTCGACACGCGCAAACTGCCTCACGGCATTCAGGGCCTCGTTGACGAAGCCGAGAAAAACGGCATTAAATTCGGCATTTGGATCGAGCCGGAGATGACCAACTCACGCAGCCGTCTCTACGAGGAACACCCCGAATACATCATCAAAGCCGAAAACCGAGACATAGTCGAAGGCCGCGGAGGAACACAGCTCGTTCTCGACCTTGCCAACCCCAAGGTTCAGGATCTCGTGTTCAATGTTGTCGATACGCTAATGACCAAGTATCCCCACATTGACTACATCAAGTGGGACGCCAACGCCCCCATAATGCAGCATGGTTCCCAATACCTTACCCGCGACAACCAAAGCCATCTTTACATCGACTACCACAAGGGATTTGAAAAGGTTCTTGACCGCATCCGCGCCAAATATCCCGATGTCACGATACAGGCTTGCGCGAGTGGAGGCGGACGCGCCAACTGGGGCGTACTCCCGTGGTTTGACGAATTCTGGGTAAGCGACAACACCGACGCGCTCCAGCGTGTCTACATGCAATGGGGAACATCTTATTTCTTCCCGGCAGTCGCAATGGCATCCCACATTTCAGCCGCCCCCAACCATCAGACATTCCGCACGATACCATTGAAATATCGTACCGATGTCGCTATGAGCGGTCGCCTCGGCATGGAAATACAGCCCAAAAACATGACCGAGGATGAAAAAGATTTCTGCCGTCGCGCAATCAACACCTACAAGGAAATACGCCCCATCGTCCAGCAAGGCGACATCTACCGCCTGCTGTCCCCCTATGACAATCTCGGCGCGGCATCACTGATGTATGTTACTCCCGGGAAAGACGATGCCGTATACTACTGGTGGAAAACCGAGACATTTGTCAACCAGCAACTCCCCCGTGTAAAAATGGCCGGACTTGACCCCGACAAAACCTACACCGTTACCGAGTTGAACCGCATCGACAACACCCCTCTCCCCTACGAAGGCAAATCATTTACCGGCCGATTCCTCATGGACAACGGACTTGAAATGCCGCTCGACCACAATGTCGATTACCACAAGCGCAACGACTACGCGTCACGCATCTTACGACTTAAAGCAAATTAAAACTCACTACAAA
>CAMWRO010000157.1 GCA_947176615.1 uncultured Porphyromonadaceae bacterium | reverse complement strand
CACTAAGCGCGTTCCACCCCGAGTCGAGCACAATGAAGCAACGACCGTCTTTGTTGCAGAATCCGGCGGGGAGCAATTCCTTACCGAAGAAATCAATCACACTGAGGCACGACTTGCGGTTAAGGCCCCACTCCATGCCGCCCCATGACTGCCAGCCAAAGAGAGCCTCGTCCTTGTCCCACTCATACTTGGGGCAGAGAACGGTGTTGGCATCGCCGTAGGTTTCAAGGCCGTTGCGCCAGTCGTCAAAGTAGCCGAGCATGAAACGCGGCGAGGTGACACGCTCGCCCTTCACGGCGCCATGACGCTCGCTACAAGCCTTATTGTTGACAATGTCCCATGTGCGGTCACTGATATAACCGGCCTCGACTTTAAGGTTGTCAAGGCTGTTTTTGCCCGTGGGCACGGAATGCACGGCCGATTTCCAAGTCGAGTGATCCACCGAGCCGATGACCACTCCCTTGCGGGAATCGGTGTTGTAGAATGCGGTCGCCTCACACGAGGTCACAGGCTTGCCGTCCCAAGCCTCGGCATGGAATGTGGCCCAGTTATCGTTGGCAAACGGCATGTTGTACACACGGTTGTCACCCTCGCCGATAGGCATAACGGTGGCGGTCTCGCTTACAATCGGACATATATTGGTCGATGAAGTCTTACCTTTAGCGGCAACCACCGATGCCTCGACAAGCATGTAAGGGAGCTTGGGATATACATAGAATGTCTGCTCGATATTGTCGCGACCGGGCAGACCGGAATAAACATAGGTATATTTCTTTCCCTTGCCGAAGGCGTCATTCACACTCTCTTTTTTCAACTCCACACGAGGATAGAGCTTGGAGTCAAGTGTGTTGAACGACGGGTCGGCGGCTGTGACATGCGCACCGCTGACAAGGGTTTTACCATTGAATGAATAAGCGACAGTCCTGTCGGCGTCATTGAATGACACTTTCCACTGACCGTCCTTTACATCGAGCTTGCCCGCAAAAACAGTAACGGGAGCCGCAGCCATCATGGCGACAAGGGATAAGGTGATAAATCGGTTCATTATATTTTCAAGTGATGTATTATGATTGTTTATTATAACACAAAATTATCACCTTAAAACCGATTAATAAAGTACAAATCGTTTTTAAAATGATAATTTTGTGTCAACGGAGATTATTTTTACATCTTTAGCGTCAAGATTGACAAAATGCCTTGATGATTTATGTCAAGCGCGGCTACTTCGTCGAGATAACGGCGGCTGTGGGCCATGTCGCCAAGTCCGGCATAACCGAGTGCCATCATATACTTGCAGTGGATTTCGTTGCGCATCTGCAGGTCGTCCTCCCATATCAGAAGGTCGGGGAGCGATACTGCAAAGTAGTCCATCACGACGACATCGTGGAGATGCTGCTTGCCGTAGTCGAGCAGACGGTTGAACAGTCCGCGGGCCTTGTCCTCCTCGCCGAGGGCGCGGTAAGCGAGTCCGGCATAGAAAATCTTGTCGGGCTTGGCGTCGTTGTAGTAGAGCGCGGCGGCAGGCTCGGTCGGACCGATGGTAGCCTGACGGTAGCACTCGCGAGCCTTCTCTCCCTGTCCGAGGGCATCGCAGGCCTGTCCGAGGAAATAGTAGAAATCGTTTTCCTGAGCGCCGTGGAGCTTGCCTTCACCGAGGTGGTGGGGGTATTCGAGGCATTCTTCAAGCAGATTGACGGCATCGGCATAACGGCCTTCGGCAATGGCGACCTTAGCCATCTCGACACGGGCAAACTGATACTGCGCAGGCACCTTGCCTTCGCCGCCTTCCCACGGATGGAAGATGTGGCTGTCGAGCAGCTGTCGAGCCTCGTCGTAACGTCCCACCTGATTGAGCAGGGTGATTTCCTCAAGCACGAGGTCGTCGCGGCGCTTGATCAGCTCGGGATACTTCTGCAAGAAAGCGAGACGCTCGGCATGGGGACGGCGCAGGCGCTTGTAGAGCTGGTCGAGCTCCATGAGGATGCGGCTGTCGGTCTCGTCGAGAGAGAACGCGCGTTCCATCATCTCGACAGCCTTGGCTGTGTCACCGCGCTTGTTGAAGTAGGCAAGCGCGAGGTTACGCCACACAGTCGGGAACGCCGGGGCGAGCCGGGAAGCCTTTTCCCATGCCTCGATAGCGAGCTCATACTGACGCTTGTCATAGTAGAGGTTGCCGAGGAAGTGGTGGGCGTGGGCATCGGCGGGGTTGGCATCGATGGCGGCACGGAGTGCGAGCACGGCCTCAAGACGGTTGGGGAAACAGAAGTCGGGCGACATGGCCTCGCCGCGGGCAAATGCCTTGGCGGCAGCCTCGGCCTCTCCGGCAAGAGTGAGGCTCCAGCCGAGATAGTAGAATGTCATCGGAGTCACGGCACCCTCGGCGACAGCGACATCCCAGAGGGACGCAGCCTCGCCATAGAGACCGGCAGCAACGTAGTCGAGCGCGATTTCGTCATAGTTGTGGGCATCCCCGCGCATGAGCGACTTCAGCTCGTCAAGCACGGCAGCATCTCCGGTCAGCAGGTACTTTTCATAGAGACATCCATAGTTGAAACGGTCGATGGCGAGCGAGTCGTCGACAACGGCAAGCGCCTCCTCATTGCGGCCGATGTGACGGAGGATAGCGGCTTTAAGCGCACGGGCCTTGTGGTTGTGCCAGTTGCGCAACAGCGAGCGGTCAACCTCGTAAAGGGCATCTTCCCAGCGACCCTGCATGGCCGAAATCTGGGCGGCGGCGAAATAACCGGCATCCTGCCATGCGCCGTTCCAAGTAGATTTGTGGAAACGGTTGTAGGCCTCGTCAAAACGGCCCTGATATTTCAGCGCGAGACCAAGATTGTAGATAGGCTCTCCGTCATAGGGGTTGGGGTTGCGTTTCTGAAGCACCTTGACGGCAGTAGTCAGATATTTCTCGGCGAGGTCGAAACGTCCCTTGCGGATATACCACAGGCCGAGCGCGTTGTTGCATCGCACATCGATGGGGTCGCGGCGAAGTGCCTCCTCGTAGTAGTCGACGGGGTTATAGGTGGCGTGACGGTACTGTTCGAGATGCTGGCCGGTAAGGAACAGCTGCTCGCAAGTCTTGATTTCGGCGGGGAGCAATGCAGCCTCGGCGGCGTCGGGGATGGGGCGCACTTCGTCGGCCTCGGCGTGCCATGACAGCACGGTGCGGTTGCCCTTGATGATGTCGAGGGTGAGATTGCTGAACGCGGTGCCGTTGACATCGACAGTAGCTGTAAATACCTCCTCGGGAGTAACGTTGATTTCGCGGGCAAAAAATTCGTCGCCATTGTCACTGCGCAAGGTCACGCGGACAGTCTGGGCCGAAGTGGCAAAGAGCTTGAACGAGACTTTTCCGTCATCCTCGGGGTCGATGTTGAGAAGGATGTCCTTGTTAGCGTTCTTGACAATGCCGAGCTCGCGGTAAGGGAGGAAATACTGGGTGAAGGATTTTTCCTCGTAAGGCTGTAGCCAAGTGAAGTCGGGCTGGTTTTCGGTGTAGACACCGGCCATAAGCTCGATATAGGGTCCGTCCTCGTCGGTGAGGTTGCGGTCCCAAGCGCGTCCGAAGTCGCCGTTACCCCATGTCCACTGTTTCTTGCCGGGCGACACATGGTGGGAGGCCACATGGAGCATACCGGCCTGTGTGTCGTTTTCATACCCCCCCTCGAAGTCAAAGCGGGAGTTGACACCCATGTAGGATGTGGGGACCTTGATGTTTTTGTAGTTGGAAATATCGACACCGGCCGAGTAGTCCATCTTGTAGTAGGTTCCGGTTGCGATGGGGAACGAGCTGACAGCGCGCTTGCCGTGGTCGAAGACGGCGTTGATGTCCGGCGGGAACACGCTCTGATAGTGGTCGTTCACAGCCACGGCGGGGTTGGCCCACCAGAGGAATGTCTGAGGCACGTCGGTGCGGTTGTAAAGCACGCCCTTGATTTCAAGATAGGCGCAGCCGGGACGCAGGGTGAAACCCGCCATACCCTTCTGATGGAACATGCGCTCCATTTCGCTCACCCACACTGTCACCGAGCCGTCTTCGTTTTCCTCGATGGTGCAGTCGACAGGCATATATGTGCTGGGGCGGTGGTGCTGGGGCCAGTTAAACTCGATACCGCCCGAAATCCAAGGCCCTGCCAGACCGACGAGGGCGGGCTTGATGACATGGTTGTAGTAGACAAAGTGACGCTGCTTGATTTTGTCATAGGCCATCTGGACACGTCCGCCAAGCTCGGGGAGCACCATCACCTTTATATATTCGTTTTCGATAAAAACGGCATTGTACTCTTTATCGGTCTTTTCGTTAGCGATAGACTCGATTACAGGATAAGGATACACGACACCGCTTGATCCCTGATAGACGCGCTTTTCAAGGAAAATGGGGTTTTTCTCGGGTTGGCCCACCTCATAGGTAGGGATAACAACCTTCTCTTTCCATGCTTTTACCATAATATCTTGTATAATATTGAATTTTTTAAAGTAGGTCTTCTTCTACGAGTTCGCCTTCAAGCTGTTCGAGCGATTTTCCCTTAGTCTCGGGACAGCGCACAATGAAATAGATGTATCCGGCGACACAGATTGCGGCATAAATCCAGAATGTGCCGTAACTGCCGAGAGCAGAGTTAAGAAGGGGGAATGTATAGGTCAGGGTGAAACATCCGGTCCACAGGGCGAATGTACATGTCGCCACGGCTACGGCCCTGACCTTGTTGGGGAAAATCTCGGCGAGGAGCACCCATGCGACCGGCCCGAGGGTCATGGCGTAGCAGGCGATTGCCGCAACCACGAGAATTATCATGAAGAATCCGGTGACATGGAAGTAGTAACAGGTGCCGAGGATGGCATATATTATCGCCAGTCCGCCGGCGCCAAACAGCATCAGGCTGCGGCGGCCGAGCCTGTCGACCGTATATATCGCCACAAATGTAAACACGACATTCGTAATGCCTGTCAGCACGATATTGAACAGCATTTCGCCAAGGTCATACCCGGCATCGGCAAAAATCTCCTGTGCATAATTGAAAATGACATTTGTGCCGCACCACTGCTGGAAAACAGCCACGATGATGCCGAGAAGCAACACTCGGCGGTAGGGACGGCTGAACAGCAGGCGCAAGCCGCCCGATTTTTCCTTGCCTTGAGCGGTTTCCTCGACCGCTTTCACCTCCTCGGTCGCATAATTGGGGCCTCCGATGCTGTCGAGAATCTTCCACGCGTCATTGATGCGGCCATTCATAGCCAGCCAACGCGGACTCTCGGGGATAAAGAACACCATCAGCAGGAACGCCGCCGAGGGAAATGCCTCGCCCCAGAACATCCACCGCCACCCCATCTGGCAGTTCCACGAGTCAAGCGGTGCCGATGTCATCCCTGCCGGGATGGGTTCGGCAATGAGCCAGTTGACAATCTGCGCGCCGAGAATACCGAGAACTATCGTGAGCTGGTTGATTGACACAAGACGTCCGCGCACAGCCGACGGGGAAACCTCGGCAATATACATCGGCGACAGTCCCGAGGCGATGCCTATGCCGATACCGCCGAGAAAACGTGCGGCGAGAAAAAGATTGAAGTCATTGAAAGCGCCGGTGGCGTAGGCCGACAGCAAAAACACGACAGCCGACAGAATCAGCAGCGGCTTGCGGCCGTAACGGTCGGCAAGACTTCCGGCCACCATCGCGCCTATAAGGCAACCGGCGATGGCAATGCTCATCGCGAGTCCCTGAAGGGAGGGATTGTCCTGAATCCCGAAATAAGTTTCATAAAACGGTTTTGCACCTCCGATTACAACCCAGTCGTAACCGAAAAGCAATCCACCCATCGCCGAGACGATGCAGATAAAATAGATAAATTTTTTGTTGAAATTTTCCATGGGAATGTGATTTTGATTTCCTGTTGCAAAATTACGCCTGTTTCCTTACCCCAAAAATGTGTTTTCGCCATAAAAAGATGGATAATATTACGATTTTGATTATCTTTGCACCATCCAATACAATTTATCATGAAACTAAAGGACGGATTCAGCGGGGAGCGGTCAATCGTGCTGCCTAAACTCATTCTCGACATGATGGAGCAGGACCCGCTCCTGTCAACCCTGCGCATAACCGATATAGGCTATTACCCCCGTGCCGCCCATCATTACCGTGAACGTCTTGCCCCTCTCGGGCAATATGTGTTCATATACTGCGTCGACGGGCGCGGACACTTCACTGTCAACGGGAAACGTCACGATGTGTCGCCCAATCAGTACTTCATTCTCCCTCCCGGCATTCCCCACTGCTACGGGGCCGACAACTCCGACCCTTGGACCATATACTGGATTCATTTCGGCGGCACGCTCGCGATGCACTATGCCATCGGAGCCGGAACCCCCTGCAGCATCGACCCGGGGCGACATTCACGCATCGAGAACCGCATCAACCTTTTTGAAGAAATCTTCAACACTCTCAACTCAGGGTTTTCCATAGAAAACATGCATTATGCCATGTCGCTGTTCCATCATTACCTCGGGTCGCTGCGCTATCTTCAGCAATATCGCGACGCGCGGGTGCCGGGAAACGAAAGCGACATCGTTGACGCGACAATACATTATTTAAACGAGAACATCGAGCGGCATCTGTCACTCGACGACATAGCCGCCTACGCCGGCCTCTCCCCTTCCCATCTTTCAGCCGTGTTCAAGCAACGCACCGGCCACAGCACCGTCAGCTATTTCAATCTTCTCAAGGACAGGCGAGCATGCAGCCTCATCGATGAAACGACGATGAAACTGAACCAGATCTGCTACAAGCTCGGGATTAACGACCCTTACTATTTCTCACGCATGTTCACCAAGATAATGGGCATGTCGCCCCGCGCCTACCGCAACAGGACCAAAATCTGACAGTCAGCGCAATCAGACCCATATAAAAAACAAGACCGGCGGGGGGGGGGGGGGGGAAAAAAAAATAAAAAGAGCCCCCACCCCCCCGGAGACGAA
>CAMWRO010000156.1 GCA_947176615.1 uncultured Porphyromonadaceae bacterium | reverse complement strand
GTTCAATGACGGTCAGTGACACGCCGTCGCGGGTCGAGTAGGAGGTTATCGGGTTGGAAATGATGTCAGGGATTTCGATTTTTTCGCCGAGGAAATGGGGTTTCTTCCCGGTCCACAGGTCGAGAATCATCTTGTCGCGTGCCAGCCATTCGCGCAACGCAAGGCGTATCCTGACAGCGCGTCCCGCTCTCAGCGGTGCGGCAACGGCGATTGCGTGGATTCCGGCTGATTGGGCCAGATACAAGGCGCGGGCACAATGGTCGGCCTGCGATATTATGGTCAGCGAGTCGCACCCGAAAACCTCTTTGGCTCTGACAACCGAGTCGAGGGTGCGGAATCCGGCATAGTCGAGAATGACGCGGTCAGCCGGGACACCGTGGGCAATCAGGGAGTCGCGCATTGCGGTCGTCTCGTCATACTGCCGGGTGTGGTTATCTCCGCTTGCGAGGATGTAATCGACCTTTCCGGCATGGAAAAGAGCGGCGGCAGTATTGATGCGGTTGGTGAAATAGCTGTTTGGACCCCCATACCTGTTGAGCGGCGAAGTGCCGAGAAGCAATGCGACTTTGTTGTGTGGAACCGAGTCGGCTGTATTATAGATCAGAGACTCGGTTTTGTGATTCACGTTATAATTCACGCCGATGGTAAATATTAAGGCGGCGGCTGTTGTCAGTGCGATCCAAAAACAGATTTTCTTGAGAGCAGGAGTCGGTTTGTTCATCTGAGAAAGTAGATTTTAATTGTTACAAAGGTAAGTAATTGCCATTAAAAAACACCTTTTTTTGACTCTTTTAGAAAAAAAAGTTATCTTTGTGTGGAATAATATCGCTTTGTTGCGTTACATATAAAGAGCGTAACACATAACTACGTTTCAGAAAAGGATGAAAAAGATTTCAGAATGGCTTTCGGGCATATTTTCACCACTGCTTGTCCCTACCTATGGCATGGGGATGGTGCTGCTGGTATCGACATTGCATTTTCTGCCTGAAAATGTCAGGTGGACTTCGCTGATAATCACATTTGTGATAACCTGTGTGCTCCCCGTGGCCGCTATACTTGGAATGTATAAGGCGGGATATGTCAAGGACCCGCAACTCAATAACCGTGCCGAGCGCACGGCCCCTTATGTCGTGACGTTGCTGTGCTATCTCGGCGCGGCATTGTTCTTTTACCGCGCGAGCGCGCCGTTGTGGCTGCCGCTTTTCCTCGCGGGAGGTGCCGGGGCGTGTCTGGTTAACATCGTTGTCAACCGATGGTGGAAAATCAGTGCGCATGCGGCGGCTGTGGGCGGAGTTGTGGCTCTCGCGTTCCGGCTGGTCGCCTCGCATTATGCAATTGTCAACATGAACGTGTGGCTGTCAGCTGTCATCATTGTCGCCGGCCTTGTCATGAGTGCCCGTGTCTATCTCCAGCGTCACACTTTGTGGCAGGTATTGGCCGGATTTGCCAACGGATTTGCATGGGTGTGGTTTCTCACCATGATCAGATAATTCAGAAATTCCCAATCATTATTATAAAATATGGTAACAGATAATATTTTGAAGCCACATGTTTGTGATTATTACCCTCAACTTAAGAAATCTTATATTAAAGAAGACAGAGATATGCAACCTATTGTCAGTATCATCATGGGCAGCACAAGTGACCTGCCCATACTGAAGAAAACTGCCGATTTTCTTGAAAAGATGGAAGTGCCGTTTGAAATGAACGCTTTGTCGGCCCACCGCACTCCCGCCGAGGTTGAACATTTTGCCCGCACAGCCCGCGACCGTGGCCTCAAGGTGATTATAGCCGCTGCCGGAATGGCTGCCGCGTTGCCCGGCGTGATTGCCGCTATGACACCGCTGCCCGTAATCGGTATTCCCATCAATTCGACTCTCGAAGGACGTGACGCACTGCTGTCAATCGTTCAGATGCCTCCGGGAATCTCAGTTGCGACTGTGGGTATCAATGCAGGGATGAATGCGGCTGTGCTCGCTGTCCAGATGCTTGCTTTGAGCGATGCCGCCCTTGCTGAGCGTTTTGATGCCTACCGTCGCGGCCTCGTTGACAAGATTGTCAAGGCCAATGAGGAGTTGCGCGAGGTGAAATACAAATTCAAGACCAATTGATGAGTAAATTCAATTATAACCGTCGAAAGACTCACGAAGTGAACATCGGCGGGATTCCCCTCGGAGGCGACAATCCGATAAGGGTTCAGTCGATGACATCGACATCGACGATGGACACCGAGGGTTCTGTCGCCCAGATAAAGCGCATCGTGGATGCCGGGGGCGAGTATGTCAGGCTGACGGCACAGGGTGTGCGCGAGGCCGAGAATCTCGGTGAAATATCGGCACGTCTGCGGGCCGACGGTGTGACCACTCCTCTTGTAGCCGATATTCACTTCAACCCTCGTGCCGCTTTTGCAGCCGCGTCAAGGGTGGAAAAAGTGCGCATCAATCCGGGTAATTTTGTCGATCCGGGGCGCATGTTCAAGAAAATCGAGTACACTGATGAGGAATATGCCGCCGAGCTGCAACGCATCGAGACCGCCCTTGTGCCGTTTCTCGACCTGTGCCGTGAGCATTCGACCGCAATCCGCATCGGAGTTAATCACGGCTCGCTCAGCGACCGCATCATGAGCCGCTATGGCGACACCCCCGCCGGAATGGTGGAAAGCGCGATGGAGTTTTTGCGCGTGTGCCGCAAGCATGATTTCGGCAACGTGGTGATTTCAATCAAGGCGTCCAATGTGGCTGTGATGGTCGAGACCGTGCGCCGCATGGTCGTGGCAATGGATGCCGAGGACATGCATTTCCCGCTCCATCTCGGAGTGACCGAGGCAGGCGACGGGGAAGACGGACGCATCAAGTCGGCTGTCGGTATCGGATCGTTGCTCATGGACGGCATCGGTGACACGATAAGGGTGTCGCTGAGTGAGGAGCCTGAGTGTGAGATTCCGGTAGCGCGGGCCATCCTTGCCCATATTGATGAGGTTGCCGGTGCCGCGGGCGGTTTTGAATTTCACGACTGTCCCGCAGGGGTTGATGCTTGCGCCCCTTCTCGCCGCAGGTCGGCGTGGAACGGGAAGGTTACTCAGGTGGTCGGCCTTGACGAGCTTCCTGAGGCTGAATCGTCTCTTACCGTTGACATCGAGAAGGCCGACTGGAATGAGGCTCTTGACAGGATTGCCGCCGACGGGAATGCCGTTGTCGTCCTTGAGGCACACGAGGCAGACCGGGCATTGCGTGCAAAATCTTTTGTCAACGCAATGTCGCAGCGCCGACTGGAAAATCCCGTCATTGTATCGTTCAGCTATGACACTCCCGATGCCGATGCGCTCACAATTGCAGCGTCGGTCGACTTTGGTTATCTGCTCCTGTCAGGCATCGCCGACGGAATATCAATCAATTCGCCCGGACATTTCGACCGCGGATTTCTCAACCGGCTCTCGCTGAACATCCTTCAGGCTACTCGGTTGCACATGTCCAAGACCGAATATATTTCCTGTCCCGGCTGCGGACGCACACTCTATGACCTTCAGTCGACGTTGCGTGACATCAAGGCCGCGACATCCCATCTTAAAGGTCTGAAAATAGGAGTCATGGGGTGTATCGTCAATGGTCCCGGCGAAATGGCTGATGCCGATTACGGTTATGTCGGAGCCGGGGTGGGGCGTGTCAGCCTTTACAAAGGCAAGGAGTGTGTCGAGAAAAATATTCCCGCGACCGATGCGATTCCGCGTCTGATTGCGCTTATAAAAGCCGGCGGAGACTGGGTGGAACCGTAAAAAAACTATGGAAATCAACCCGCTTTTCATGGCGCGGGCATTGCAACTGGCCCGCAACGGCGAGCTCGACGCATCACCCAACCCGATGGTCGGTGCTGTCATCGTAGGGCCTGACGGCAACATAGTAGGAGAGGGGTGGCACCGCCGTTGTGGCGAGGGCCATGCCGAGGTCAACGCCGTCAATTCAGTCCGTGACAAGGCTGTGCTGGCTGCGGCGACAATGTATGTCACGCTTGAGCCCTGTAGCCATTACGGGCGCACTCCCCCCTGTGCCGAGCTGATTATCCGATGCGGCATCCCGCGTGTCGTTGTCGGGACGCTTGACCCCTTTGTGAAAGTCGCCGGGCGTGGCGTGGCGATGCTGCGTGATGCCGGTGTCGAAGTGACTGTCGGTGTGATGGAGAAAGAGTGCCGGGAGCTTAACGGCAAATTTTTCACTGCCCACACTCTGAGCCGCCCATACGTCACTCTTAAATGGGCGCAGAACACTGATGGTAATATTCACGGGCACATCTCCACTCCCTTGACCTCTATGCTCGTTCATCGCGAGCGGGCTCGTCATGACGCTATCCTCGTAGGCAGCGGAACTGTCATTGCCGACGATCCGTCGCTCGATAACCGTCTCTATGCGGGCCACTCCCCTTTGCGGGTAGTCCTTGACCGCCGCGGTCGTGTCCCTGCGGGCGCGCGAGTGTTTCGCGATGACAACGTGGTTTATTATAGCGAGGCTGAGAGAGCCGATTTGCCGTCGGTTGTCAAGACGGTGGTTTATGACTCGTTGCCCGGTGTCTTGTCTGACCTCTATAACCGTGGCGTGACTTCGCTACTTGTCGAGGGGGGCGCCGAGATTCTGAAATGTTTTATTGACAGCGGACTTTATGACGCTGTAAGGGTCGAGGTTTCCCCGGCGGCTGTCGCGACTCCACCTGTCGCCCCGCTATTGCCAAAGTCCCCGTCGTGGATTGAACAACTTGACGGAAACACGTTATACGGTTTCTAATCCCGATATAATCAAGGCCCGTAGTAGCAATCGCTGCTACGGGCCTTGATTATATCGGGACTTTTTTATCAGAATGTAAACGGAGACTTGAAATCGGCGAGAAGAGGATGGTTGGTGTCCTTTTCGCTGAGTATTGCCTCTGACGGGTCAAGATGCCAGTCGATGTTCAGTGCCGGGTCGGTAATCGCGATGCCGCCGTCGGACTGGGGCGCATAGTAATTGTCGCATTTGTATTGGAATACAGCCTCGTCGGAAAGAACTGCGAAACCGTGGGCAAAACCGCGCGGGATGAAGAATTGACGGTGGTTGTCTTCAGTCAGTTCGACTGCGACATGGCGGCCATAGGTCGGAGAACCTACGCGTATGTCGACAGCAACGTCAAGGACGCGTCCGCGGACACATCTGACAAGTTTAGCCTGAGCGTGAGGGGGACGCTGGAAATGCAGTCCGCGCATTACTCCGCGTGTTGACATTGATTCGTTATCCTGAACAAACTCAACGGGAGCCACTTTGTCAAAGAAATCACGTTGAGAGAAACTTTCAAAGAAATATCCGCGCGAATCACGGAAGATGCGGGGTTCAATGATTACAACCCCGGGAATATCGGTTTTAATAATCTCCATTTTCAGATATTTAATCAAGATTGGGGTTGTCAGTGCGGTCAAGCTCGTCAATCACTTTGAGCAGATATTGTCCGTAAGGGTTTTTGAGCATCGGCTGCGCTATTTCTATCATTTTTTCACGGGAAATCCATCCTTTGCGATAGGCGATGCCTTCGAGACAGGCCACTTTCAGTCCCTGACGCTTTTCGATAACCTCGATATAGGTCGAAGCCTCGGAAAGAGAGTCATGGGTGCCGGTATCGAGCCAAGCAAAGCCGCGGCCGAGTGTTTTCACTTTCAGTTCCTTGTCGTCGAGGAATCGCTGGTTGACGGTCGTAATCTCCAGCTCGCCACGGGCGCTGGGTTTGATTGTTTTGGCGACGTTGACCACCTTGTTGGGGTAGAAATAGAGTCCTACGACAGCATAGTTGGATTTCGGTTTGGCCGGTTTTTCTTCAATAGAGAGGCAGTTACCGTCAGCGTCAAATTCGGCAACGCCGTAACGCTCAGGATCGCTGACCCAGTAACCGAATACGGTTGCTTTGTTCTCTTTTTCAGCAGTCTCGACTGCTTCATGAAGCATCTTGGTAAATCCGTTTCCGTGGAAGATATTGTCTCCGAGCACAAGGCAGGCCGAGTCATCGCCGATGAAGTCTTCACCGATAATAAACGCCTGAGCAAGTCCGTCGGGAGACGGTTGTTCCGCATACTGAATGTTGACGCCGAAATCACTGCCGTCGCCAAGCAGGCGCTTGAACGCGGGGAGGTCGGCCGGAGTAGAGATAATCAGGATGTCGCGTATTCCCGCAAGCATAAGGGTCGAGACGGGATAATAGATCATCGGTTTGTCAAAGACCGGAAGCAATTGTTTGCTTACACCCTTTGTGATAGGATAAAGACGAGTGCCGGAACCGCCGGCGAGAACAATACCTTTCATTGTTGTGCGTGGATGAAAAAGTAGGTTTATAAAAAGATGTTATCTAAAAGCCACGCCGTGCAACTGGCGTGGCTCTATATGTGTCAGTAACTACATGTCGTTTTACTCGTCAGAATGATAGTAATCGGAGTGGTAGTAGTTCTTGTTGTAGTAGGATGAATACTTGTTGGCCGAGGCCATTGTACCGTTAAGGATTACGGCGAGGTTGCGATACTTCTGCTCGGCATAGTAACGGTCAAGCTGGGCAAGCATGCGGCGGTCGAGGAGTCCGACACGCACGACGAAGAGTGTAATGTCTACAAACTGGTTGATAATCGACGCGTCGGTAACAATTTCCACAGGCGGACAGTCGAGCATTACATAATCGTAGTTTTCCTTTGCCCATGCCATAATCTGCTTCATACGCTCGGTATACAGCAACTCCGACGGGTTGGGGGGAATCGAACCGACAGGTATGATGTCAAGGCCGGGACACTCGGTGTGGCATACGGTTGACTCGATGCTTATGTCGGCACCGCTGAGATAGTCGGCAATACCGACGCCGGGAGAGTTTACGGCGGCCGACAGAGAGGCGCGGCGCAAGTCAAGGTCGATGGCAAGCACCTTCACGCCCTTTTTGTGGATAGCAAGAACAGCTCCGATATTGAGCGATATGAACGATTTACCCGAACCTGCAT
>CAMWRO010000155.1 GCA_947176615.1 uncultured Porphyromonadaceae bacterium | reverse complement strand
AGTCAGTAGACATCAACAAGGTGGGCAAAGGCAAGGGCGCGACAATTGCCGTCCTTTATGCCACCGGCGACATTACGACCAACGGCAAGGATGGCATCGCCTCGGAGCGCCTTGTTCCCGAAATCCTGAAACTTGCCGAAAATGACGATATCGACGCGCTCGTGATGCGTGTAAACTCGGGTGGCGGCAGCGCGTTTGCATCCGAGCAGATATGGGAGGCTCTTGAACAGTTCAAGGCAATGACCGGAAACAAGAAACCCTTCTACGTCTCTATGGGCGATTATGCCGCTTCGGGAGGCTACTATATCTCGTGTGGTGCCGACAAGATTTATGCCGAGCCTGTCACCCTGACCGGTTCAATCGGTATCTTCGGCATAATCCCGAATGCCAATAAGCTGATTACCGAAAAAATCGGAGTAAAGACCGGCACAGTGTCAACCAATGCCAACGGTGACTTCCCGTCGCTGATCGAGCCTATGACCGCGTCGCAGCGCGCTGCCATGCAGTCCTATGTTGACCGTGGTTATGAACTGTTTACGAGCCGTTGTGCCAATGGCCGCAATATGCCTGTCGACTCAATCAAGAAAATTGCCGAAGGGCGCGTGTGGGACGGAACAGAGGCTCTTAAAATCGGTCTTGTCGACAAGCTCGGCGGCCTCGATGCGGCAATTGCCGACATCGCCTCGCAGCTTGGAGCCGAGGGCTCTTATACCGTAACCGAGTTCCCGGCTGTCGAGCTGAAATGGTATGACGCTATTTTCGCTGCCGGGCTTGATGTCAAGGAGTCCATCGTGCGCAGTGCGCTTGGTGAAAACGCGTCGCTCTATGAGACTCTTGAACGAGTGAAAGGCATGTCGACCCTCCAGTGCCGCATGGAGACTGTGGAAATCAGATAATTAACAGCCTAATTAAAATCGCTGATGGCTCGTCACAAACTGCTTTCCATGCTGCTGTTGCTGCCCATATCCAAAGTGTATGGACTGGTGATGGCTGTGCGGAATCGTATGTTTGAGTCAGGATTGCTGAAACAGCAATCGTTTGATGTTCCCGTAGTCGTTATCGGAAACATCGCTATGGGCGGCACCGGTAAAACACCGCATGTGGAATATACCGTCGGCGCGTTGCGTGACCGGTATACAGTAGGAGTCCTTTCCCGAGGCTACAAAAGGGCGACCTCGGGATTTGTGCTCGCTACCCCGCAGTCACGCCCCGAGGACATCGGTGACGAGTCTTATCAGATTTATCGCAAATTCGGGCCCGCCGTGACGGTGGCTGTCTGTGAGAGCCGTGTCGAAGGCATCAGGCGGATGCTCGAAATAAATCCGGCCATCAACATGATTATCCTCGACGATGCGTTTCAGCACCGTTATGTCAAGCCGACCGCCTCGGTCGTGCTGACTGAGTATAACCGCCCCGTGTTCAGCGATAAACTTTTGCCCTACGGCCGTCTGCGTGAACCCAAGTCGGCCCTTAACCGCGCCGATATTGTCATCGTGACTAAGTGTCCCGAAGAAATGAAGCCGATGGAGTACCGCATTTTCAAGGAAAATCTAAATCTTTTCCCCTATCAGATGCTTTTCTTCTCGCGCTACCGCTACGGACACCTTGTCCCGATATTCGTCGATGACGCTCCCGAGATTCCGTCGCTCGACACTCTGACTGACCGCGACGGACTGCTGGTTGTCACCGGGGTGGCCAATCCCAAGCCGTTTGTGAGGTATCTGCGCACCCATTCGGCCCGCGTGAAACTGAAACGGTTTGGCGACCATCACAATTTTACGGCATCTGACATGGAAAGTATTTCACGCGCTTACGACGAGTTGTCAGGCGAAAGGAAATATATAATCACAACTGAGAAGGATGCTGTCAGGCTGCTGAATAATCCCTACTTCCCTCATCGGCTGAAACGGTGGATATTTTATATCCCCATTCGTGTCGAGTTTATCCACCAGTCAGAGAGTGGCGACTTTGTAAACGGACTTGTGAAAACACTTCGCAACGCCCGGTTGTTTAATCCCTGATAACCCCCTTGTTTTTATACTTGCCTTATAATAATAACATCAAATCTCTAAAGTATCATGCTTGAAAAAATCAAAGAAACCGCCGATTTCCTGCGTTCTCGCGTAAACGGCGATATGCCCACGACAGCCATCATCCTCGGCACCGGTCTCGGCGCACTGGTTGACTACATGGACGATAAACAGTATATACCTTATGCCGAAATCCCCAATTTCCCTGTTTCGACCGTTGCGGGACACAGCGGAAACCTCATTTTCGGAAAGCTCGGTGAAAAGCGTGTCATCGCCATGCAGGGACGTTTCCACTACTATGAGGGATATGACATGAAACAGGTGACATTCCCTGTGCGTGTGTTCAAGGAACTCGGTGTGGACACCCTCTTTGTCAGCAACGCGTCGGGCGGTATGAACAAGGAGTTTGTTGTCGGCGACGTGATGGTAATCACTGACCACATCAACCTTTTCCCCGAGCATCCCCTGCGCGGTAAGAACTACGAGGAACTCGGCACCCGTTTCCCGGCAATGACCGAAGCCTATGACAAGAAGCTCATCGCACTGGCCGATAAGATTGCCGAGGAAAAAGGCATCCGCCTGATGCACGGCGTTTATGTAGGCGTTACCGGCCCGACCTTTGAGACTCCTGCCGAATATGAATTCTACCGCGTCATCGGCGGCGACTGCGTCGGGATGTCGACTGTCCCTGAAGTTATCGTTGCCAACCATGCCTCTATGCGCGTCTTCGGCCTATCGGTCATCACTGACCTTGGCGGCAAAGATGTCACTCAGGTGCCCACCCACGAGGAAGTGCAGCAGGCCGCTCTCATCGCACAACCCAAGTGCCTTGAGATAATGAAAGAACTTGTAAATCGATTCTGATATCGTTAAAAAAAAGGTGAAAAGTGAAAGGTGAACTATTTTCTTCACCTTTCACCCTTCACCTTTCACAATAAATAAACTGCATTAGGAAATGGAAATATCTGAACTTGGTGAATTTGGACTCATCGACCGTCTGACCCGCGACCTCCCGCGTCACAACGACTCGACGTGGCGAGGGGTGGGGGATGACTGCGCGGTGCTACGCTATCCTTCGACCGACGTGCTTGTCACTACCGATCTGCTTCTCGAAGGCGTCCATTTTGACCTCACCTACGTCCCGCTGAAACATCTCGGCTACAAGTCGGCGATTGTCAATTTCTCTGATATATATGCAATGAACGGCACGCCGCGCCAGATAACCGTCTCGCTCGGCATCTCCAAGCGTTTCACTGTCGAGCATATCGAAGAACTGTATGCCGGCATCCGTCTTGCCTGCGAGATTTACGGTGTAGACCTCATCGGTGGCGACACCACTTCGTCGCGTCAGGGACTTGTCATCTCCATTTCATGTATAGGTGAAGCCGAGCATGGCAAAGCTGTTTACCGCGACGGCGCAAAAGACACCGACCTCATCTGCGTGTCGGGTGACCTCGGGGCCGCCTACATGGGGTTGCAGCTCCTTGAGCGCGAGAAAGTAGCGTCGGCGGGACAGAAAGACTTTGTGCCGCAGTTCCAAGGCAAGGAATACCTCGTCGAGCGGCAGCTCAAGCCCGAGGCGCGGCGCGACATCGTGGCCGAGCTGGCCAAAGCCGGTATCGTGCCGACCGCTATGATGGATGTCAGCGACGGCCTGAGTTCCGAGCTTATACACATCTGCAAGCAGTCCCACACCGGATGCCGCATCTATGAAGACCGCATCCCCATCGACTATCAGACTGCCGTAATGGCCGAAGAACTCGGCATGAACCTTGTCACTGCCGCGCTTAACGGCGGTGAGGACTACGAGTTGCTGTTCACCGTGCCTCTACATTTCCATGACCGCATCGAAAAACTGCCCGGAGTCAAGCTGATCGGCCACATTACAAAGGAAGAACTCGGTTGCGCGATGATTACGCGCGACGGTGCCGAGATTCCTCTGCGCGCCCAAGGCTGGAATCCGTTGAAAGCAGAGAAAGCTGAGAATAAGGAATGAAAGGACGGATTTTATCTCTGTTGATGCTTTTGGCCGCTATCCTCCCGTTCAGCCTGAGTGCGGAGGACACGCCGCTGCTCACCGATGAGGACTATAACCGTCTGATGGAGTCGGGCGATGCCGGCCGTGTGGTATTTATCGATTTCTATGCCGACTGGTGCGGCCCATGCCGCAGTTATGCCCCGACTTTTGACGCGCTTGCCGAGCAATATGGCCGTCAGGCGGCGTTCTATCGTGTCAATATCGACGATTGCCCCGGGGTGGTGAAAAAATACAATGTTTCGTCCGTCCCCCTGACCGTAGCCATACATTCCGTCGACAAGAGTTTCCGCACAATCGGCGAACTCGACATGTCGGCGCTGCAGTCTTTCATTGTCCGCAATCTCATATCTTATAAAGCCGATCATCCTTCAGAACGCTGATAAAGGGTGTCGCTTGTCAGGCCGCGTGCCGCCGTGAATAATTATTGTTAATTTTTCACGGCGGCACGCGGCCTAACTTGCTATTTTCATGAGAAATGACTAATTTTGCGCCTGATAATAATCCATCATTTGTCTCTCATGAATCGGTTCTTTATAATGGCTATTGCGGCAATTCTCTCGGCGGCTGCAATTTCGTGTGGTCACCGTGCCGAAACATCGTCGGCAACAGCCGCTGTAACTGATTCCGCCGCTGTCGATACCGTCACGCGGACTGTCGAGATAGAGCATCTTCCCGATACTCTCTATGAATCGGCGCAGGTTGTTAAATCGCGCGTCATTGTCTCTGACACGACCTTGTCGGGCCGTCTGGCATCGGTCGCCGACCTTTATGAATCTAATCCCGGAGCGTTTACTTTCCGCAAAGGCGCCTCCCGCCGTTCTGATTTCGGAGGACGTGTGAGCGGCCGTCCTGACACCGTCGTTGTCGACTGGCGTTTTACGACCGGTGTCGACAATCGTGAAACAGATTTCGGCACTTGGGGTGGAGGTTCGGGATGGCCCGGGCAGCCTCTCTATGTCGCTTGGCCCGCCAGCTGGATCGCGCGTTTTAAGGCAGGCGGTTACGCTACTCGCGAAAGTATCGTCGGCTCCCTCGACGGAAATGTTTATTTTGTTGACTACGAGACCGGAAGTGCATCCCGTGAGCCTGTTTCGGTCGGCAATCCCATAAAAGGAACCGTCTCCCTCGACCCGACTCTCAACGGAAACCTTTATGTCGGGCAGGGCATTCCTGCCGAAAGACCTTTTGGCGCGTTGGTAATCGACCTTTTCAGCCACCGTGTCTCTCATTTCTTCCCCGAAGACCCGGCCGCGTTGCGCCGCTGGGGAGCTTATGATTCCTCTCCGGTAAGGGTGGGCCGGTTCCTTTTCCGCCCCGGCGAAAACGGCAGTGTTTACAAGTTTGTCGTCTCTCCCGGTGACTTGAAACTGCACTCGGTTCTACGTTACACGGTCAACGGGGCCGCACCCGGCATAGAATCCTCGATGGGGGTTTACCGCAACTATGGCTATGTCGCCGACAACCACGGCAATATAATCTGCATCAATCTCGACACGATGCGTCCGGTGTGGCGTTATCCGCTCGGCGACGATACCGATGCAACCCCGGTTGTCGAGGTCGAGAATGACCGCCCCGTGATATATGTCGGTTGCGAGGTTGACCGTCAGGACTCAATTACAGGGCGTGCCCGTTTTGTAAAACTCGACGGTATTGACGGCTCGCAGTTGTGGAAAAGCGAAATTGTCGCTTATCGTGCCAATATAAACAAAAAGCATTTTGACGGCGGCTACTATGCCTCCCCACTTCCCGGCTCGGGAAATTGTGCTGACATGATTTTTGCAAACTGTGTCCTGAACACCCGGGGGCAGAATGGCCGGTTTGTCGCCCTTGACCGTGCCACTGGCGATACTCTCTATTCCGTTCCGCTCAAGTGTTATGCATGGTCATCTCCGGTAGGGTTTCTCAACGAGCGCGGCGAAATGTTTGTATTCACCGCCGACTGTGCCGGGAATGTCTATATAATTGACGGAAAGACCGGCGAGATAACCTATACTGCCCGTGTGGGCAATAACTTTGAATCTTCTCCCGTCGTTGTGGGTTCCTCGGTGGTAGTCGGGTCCCGTGGCGACACAATCTTTAAAATGACACTGAAATGAAAAAGATAATATCCTCCCTTCTGCTGCTGTGTGTTGCAATTTCAGTCTCGGCCGGACGGCTGACCTCTCATACCGAAAAGGTGTTGAACGCCTATAACTTCTGGCTTTATACTCCCGAGGATAACCCTGCTGATGAGGTAGAGCCGAAACCCCTCATCGTCTTTCTCCACGGGGCAAGCCTCTGTGGCCGCAATCTTGACAAAGTGCGCCGCTACGGTACAATCGACGCTATCGAGAAAGGACGCAAGATAGATGCCTACGTTATCGCCCCACAGAATCCCGGCGGCTCGTGGAATCCCCGCAAGATAATGAACATAATCGACTGGGTGGGTGACAATCACAATATCGACTATGACCGCATCTATGTCATGGGAATGAGCCTCGGAGGATATGGTACAATCGACATGGTTGCGACCTATCCTGACCAGATAGCGGCCGCAATGGCCCTTTGCGGCGGAGGCACGGTCAGTGACTTGTCGGGACTGAACGAAGTGCCGTTGTGGATTGTCCACGGTACTGCCGACCGCGCCGTGAGCATCGGACAGAGTGACCGCGTGGTCTCGGCGATGCGGAAGGCCGATGACGCTACCCCCCGTCTTGTCTATGACCGCGTCCCGGGCATGAACCACTCCCAGCCGGCCCGATTCTTTTACCTTCAGGAAAGCTACGACTGGCTCATGAGCCACAGCCTGAAAGACAACGGGCGCGAAGTCCGTGAGACCTTCGACCCCGCAGGCGGAATCCTCAAAACCGCCTACAAAGACCTCAAACCCACCGGCCGACGCAAGACCGCCGCCTCCAAGTCGCGCAAATCCCGCCGAACCTCCTCAGCCCGCAAATCA
>CAMWRO010000154.1 GCA_947176615.1 uncultured Porphyromonadaceae bacterium | reverse complement strand
GAGGGATCTGTGCCGATGTAGGAGAGTTTGCTCCTTCCATAACTGTTTTCAGTCACTGCCGGCCACTGTCCGAAAAACTGGTGGTCGGCATAAGCGAGAGGTCTGGCAGTCTCGGGAATCAGAAACTCATACCAAGTGTCGATGCTGTTGTCGTCGCCAAGGCCGAAAGCATTGTCTTTAAGTTTCATCGGCCATATCGAGGAATATTCCTGATAGTAGAAACCGCAGGCCTTTCGCAGCGGGCCGGGAGCACACTCGGCTCTCACGGCGGAATGTTCATTGCAATATGCGCTCTTGAGCATCATGACCACGTTTCCACCCTCGCTGACAAAACGGTCGATGGCGTTGAGCAGACTGTCGTCAGCCACATAGAGCGGAGGAATCACAAGCATCGAGTAGCCGCTGAAATCGCGGACCTTGTCGCAAGGTATTATATCGGTCTCGATGTTCTGATTGTAAAGGGCTCTGTGGGCGAGATGGACGGGATAGTTCACATCAGTCGGATAACCGCCGCCGTTGATATATGGCATGAATGTGAGGGCATGGTGGGAGTCGTGGCTGTAGAGAATGGCGACCTTGTTATTCTTTTTTAGGTTGACAATGTCACTGCCTATTCTGTCAAGCTCTCCGGCAGTGCGCTGAAACTCCCTGTATATGCGGTTGGGCAGAAGGTCGTGGCCGAGGACTCCGCGCCAATAGGTCTCCTGTCCGTAATGGAGAGTGGCCCAGTGCCAATATTCGACCATATTCGCGCCGGAGGCGTAGTGGGCATAGACATTCTGACGCAACTGATTGTCAAAGGGTGGATACTGACCGGCGGAATCCCAGCCAGTTCCCTGAGCGTTGGTTTCGGTTATGAGGTAATTGTTGCGGGCCACGGTTCTGACAAAGTCACCTGCATAGGCTATCAGCTGACCGTCCTGACCTCCTTGGACACCATGATAGACGTTGATGGCCGGGTACTGCATCTGGCGGAACGACTCGACTTGGTCAGCATTGTGGAACGCAGGCATGAAACAGTGGGTGATAAACTGGTCCTTGCGCTTGTATTCATTCACTATGTCACACTGCCAGTTGAGGAAGTCGGCAATCTGTCTGCGGTTATATCGCTCCCATTCGTTCTTATATGAAGGGTTGGTCACACCGTCGCGCTCATAAAATTCCTCCCATGTGTTGATGTTCATGCCCCAGTAGTTCATGCCCCACTCCCTTGTGAGGAGATCGAGGTCACCGCCAAACTTCTCCTTGACGTGATTTCTGAACCCGATGAAGTAGTCGCGGTTATTGATGCCGCGCGATTCAAGCTCATTGTCTACCTGATAGCCGATGATGGCGGGATGACCGGCGTATCTTTCGAGCATTTTACGGATTATACGCTCGCAGTAGAATTTATAGGTCGGATGGGTGAAGTTCATGTTCTGACGGATGCCATAGTGCGACTTCTTGCCATCGATTTTTTCCGAGAGGACTTCAGGATATTTGTGGGCGAGCCACGCAGGGATTGAATAAGTCGGTGTCCCGAGGATGACCTTTATTCCCGCAGCGTGAAACTTGTCGATTATCGTGTCCATCCACTCGAATCTGAACTCATTTTCCTGTGGCTCGAAAATGCCCCATGCCGATTCGCCGACACGCACCACCGACAGTCCGGCCTCTACCATCATCGCGATATCCTTGTCGAGTCGCTCGACAGGCATATACTCATGATAGTAGGCGGCACCGTAGAGAGGCTTATCAAAGGTGTATTGCGCTTCGGCTCTTATGACAGCTATGACAGTCAGGATTATCAGGATATATATCTTCATTATACACTATGAATATATCGGGTGGTTATCAGATGCCGGTCTCCTTGAATTCGAACCAGTCAAAATCGGCAGGATTGGTGTTGTCTTTGCCATTGCCCGAGGCATACATGGCGATGTAGACGCCTGTGAATCCTGTGATGACTTCATTGGAGAGATTTTTAGTCGGTGCGCTTCCTATGAGACGGCGGTCTCTGTTGTCGGCGCTGTTGACCCAAAACTTGTATTCGTCAGGCGTAGATGTGATTGAAAACACGACGTCCCCCTCAGGAAGGTCGGCATAGCTGACGCCGGCTTCTTTGTCGTCAAGATATTGGCGCATCATGGCTACGCGTTTGCCGTCGCGCATCGTGAGCAGCAGGTCATAGTGGTTCTTGTCATTGCCGCGGATGATGAGACCTGCCTCCTCGTTGTCGGCAACGGGAGTGAAGTCAATCTTAGCGGATGCCTCCATATTGAGCGCGGTCTGACGACGACCGACAAAGGCAGGCGAATCGTTCTGTTTCAGCGAGAGTGATGAGCCGTTGAGACGCAGATGTCCGGGGCGGGCTGTCAGCGACCAGTCCTTGTCATAGGGATTGCGGAGGAAATTCCAGTGAAGTCTGAGTTTTTCGCCGTCAAAATCGTCTCTTTCAGGCTCCTTCTCCCATGGATGGAGAGCAAGGTCGGGACGCTCGTATTCCATTTCGACAATGCCGTCAGTGCTGACTCTCGGCCAGCCGTCTTCGGTCCATGTGACGGGGGCGAGGAAGGTCTCGCGGCCGATATGCTGATACTTGCCGTTCTGCGGACGGATGCCGAGACACACAGCCCACCAGCTGCCGTCCTGAAGCTGCACGAGGTCGGCATGGCCGATTGCCTGAAAAGGATGGTCAGGAACATCCTTGTTAGAGAGGACCGGGTTGTAAGGACTGGGCTCATAAGGGCCGTAGGGCGACTTGCTGCGCTGAATCACCTCGCGGTGCTCGTAGCCCGTGCCCCCTTCGGCCGACATGATATAATAGTAGTCATTGATTTTATAGAAATGAGGACCTTCGGGCGACGCACCTCCGAGACCCGAAGCCACCTTGCGGCGGGGTTCGATTTCCTTGCCGGTGTTCACGTCGATGGTGCCGAGCAGGAATCCGCCGGCATTGTCGGGGCTGAGATAGTAGGCTTTGCCGTCATAGAAATCAAGCGAGGGGTCTACCCACCACTGGTCGAGCCACACGGGGTCTGACCACGGTCCGGCCGGGTCCTTCGCGCTTACTATCGAGATGCCGTGAGAGCCCTCGCCGCCATAGTTGGTACCTATGATGTAAAATGTGCCGTCGTTGTAGCGCAGTGTGGGAGCATACTGTCCCCCGGAAGTGCCCGCGCCTTTCAGCGGATTGCTTTCAGGCGTGGCAAGAGCATGTCCGATGATTTTCCAGTTGACAAGGTCGCGGCTGTGGTAAATCGGAAGACCGGGATAATATTCAAAAGTCGAAGTCACGAGATAGAAATCGTCACCGACACGGCAGATGCTCGGGTCAGGATTCATGCCTGTGAGGATAGGGTTTGTAAACGTTCCCCTTGTCGAAGAACACGAGCAGGCCATGGCAGCCACTGCTGAAATCAGGATTGATCGGATGGTCATAGTTGGTCAATTTTGAGGTTATGCACTGCGGCCGGACAAGGCCATTTAGTTATATGCCGCAAAGATAGGACACCTCGTCCGTTATGGCCATTTTTAAGGTAAAGATGAGGTGTAACAAGAGTTATAAATCCCGAAATAATGTTATAAATAGGAGCTAATTTTGTTAACTGCACATCGTAACACTCTGTACTACAACAATATACAAAATCACGCAAAGAACTCCGCCCATATACAAAAAGGTCTTCTTCAAATGAGCGAAAACGACTTTTTATTATAACTTTGTCACTGGATTAGTAACTGTCATTATCAACCGCAACTCACAATGAGACATTTCTTCATATCACTCATCTCAATCGCACTCGCGCTGTCGGTGACGGCATCTGAAAACATACTCTTCAAGCATTTCACCATGCGCGACGGCCTCTCCGACAATCTGGTCAACAGTATCACGCGTGATTCCAGAGGTTTCATCTGGATTTCCACATCCCACGGCCTGTGTCGCTACGACGGTTATGAATTCAGGAATTTCATGAAGGAAAGCGACAATCCGGAGAGCCTGCCCTTCTACTATGTCGAATCTGTTCAGGAGGACCATGAGGGGATGCTGTGGGTTTCGTTCAGCCGGAAAAGATATGCCTGTTACAATCCGGTCAAGGAAGTGTTCACGGATGCCGGTAAAATGCTTTCAGAGAAATACGGGATTGAAAGCGAGCCCGGACTGATTTATGTCGACGGGAAGAAGGATTTGTGGGTAGCCGCCAAGGATGGAACGCTCTATCACGTCAGTTCAAAGGACGGCAAGACCGTCAGGGTGAAAAATGCCCGTAGGGAAGGTGTGGATATAACGTCCGTCAGCAGCACTCCCGAAGGTGTCGCCGCGATTTATTCCGACGGCAGTTTCATCAACATCAGCCGCGACAGCAACACTGCGGGAAAGCCCAACGACTACATCGGCAGAATCAGCCCCAACACCAGTCACGATTACCATATTTTCTGTGATTCCGACGGAGATTACTGGATTAAACGCGTAGGTCAGACATGGCTCTATCACGCTCAAGACGGCAGATGGACTGACCTGTCTGCCCCCTCCTCTATTCTCAGCGGCAAAAATGTGAAATCGTTTGCCTCCGACCGCCACGGCAGGATATGGCTGGCGATTGAAAACGGCGGTATCGACATCGTCGAGAAAAAGACAATGGAGGTCAAGCATCTGCGAAACAATGTCGCGGATCCGAGAAGTCTTTGTGAAAACAGTGTGATGTGTCTTTATGCCGACCCTGACGGCGGAATGTGGGCGGGCACTTTCAAACACGGACTGTCATATTACAACGAGAACGTTTTCAGATTCCGCATCGACAATTTCAACGAGTTTCACAGCATAAGGAATTTTAACCCCGATGTCACATCCATCACCGAGGATGCCGACAGAAACCTGTGGTTCGCAACGCCGAGCGGCATCATTAAAGTAGACTGTCTGACAAAAGAGAAGAAACTGACGGCTCTGCCTCAGGCAAAAGACGGGCAGCCTGAAATGACAATCATAAGTATGCTTGCCGACCGCAGGGACAATATATGGCTCGCGACCTACAAACACGGACTGATAAAGTATGACGGTAAAGAATTCCGCCATCAGCCTCTCGATTCTGACAACCCGTGCTCGCTCGTGAACCGGACCGTATGGTCAGTGGCCGAGGACAAGTCGGGCTACCTGTGGATAGGCACATGGGGAGGCGGCCTCTACGGACTCGACCCAGACAACGGACGCATCAGGAACTGCGCGAGCGGAGACGAAAATTTCAACAGAAGCGAGATTGCGTCAATCTGCCTGTCTAACGACAACAACATCTATCTCGGGACCACCTACGGCATCGACGTATTCAGTCCCATCACCGGGCGTTTTGAAAAACTGCTCGGCAACCGCAGCGGCAGCCAGCAACTGACCAACACGCAGATTGTCCAGCTGTTTGAGGACAGCCGCGACCTGCTCTGGATAGCCACACGCGAAGGTCTGAACGTCTATGACCGCAGAAACGACGAAATCATCCTGCCTGTCAAGGAACTCAAACACACGATAATCTTCGGTGTGGCCGAGGATAACGACAAAAACATGTGGGTCACCACATCCGACGGCCTCTATCACATAGTCGTCAACAGCAACCCGAACTCCCGCATATTCACTTTCTCACATCAGCCGTACTACACACGCAATTCGTTTGAGGATTTCGGATTCAATCAGAACTGCCTGAAGAAACATTCGTCGGGCGTGATTGCGAGCGGCGGCATCTGCGGCATCAGCCTCATCAATCCGATGGAGCTGAGATATGACACGGTCCTGCCCGACGTCCACTTCACCGGCCTGCAACTGTTCAACCGCGACATAAAGATTGACAGCGTGTATGACGGCGTGAGAATCCTCGAAAGCGCACCCGCTTTCGCAAAGGAACTCAGGCTCAACTATGACCAGAATGTATTCTCGGTCGAGTTTTCGGCGATGAACTATGTCGCACCCGAAAATATCACCTATCTTTACATGCTCGAAGGCTTTGATTCCGACTGGATGAAATCGACTTCTAACAAACTGACCTACACCAATCTCGCCCCGGGCGAATATACACTTAAAGTCAAGGCCGTCAACAGCGACGGCTACGGAAGCGACCGCGCAGCCGAGCTGAAAATCAGAATCAATCCTCCGTTCTGGAACTCTTGGAAGGCATATATCCTCTATTTCATGCTTTTTATCGGGGTCATTCTGCTCATCAGGATGTATCTGCGCCACAATGAGAGTCAGAAATATGAACTTCTGAAAATCCAGCAGGAAGCGCGACAGAAACATGAGCTCGATGACATGAAACTGCGCTTCTTCACCAATATTTCTCACGATCTGCGCACACCTCTGACGCTGATTCTCACGCCGCTCGAATATGTCATAGGCCATATCGAAAACGGCGACATGAAAGACAAGCTCGAGATGGCGCGCAACAACGCCATGCGTCTGCTCGGGATGGTCAACCAGCTTCTTGATTTCCGCAAGAGCGACATGAACGGCCACAATCTGAACCCGACATGCGGAAACATCGTCGACACTATCCGCACTATCTGCGACAATTTCATTGAGTACTCCGAACACCGCAACATAAATCTGACCTTCTTCTCGTCGGTCAAGTCGCTCTACATGAAGTTTGACCAAGACAAAATCAGCAAAATCATGATGAACCTCCTGTCAAACGCCTTCAAATTCACCCCGGAGGGTGGACGTGTCGACGTCTGGCTTGAACTCACAGCAGCGACAGCCGACAACCCCGAAACACTTGAAATCAAGGTGTCCGACAACGGCTGCGGCATCGACGACGAACACAAGAAAATGATTTTCGACCGCTTCTATCAGATTCCCAACGGCTCACACTCCACGGGCAGCGGCATAGGTCTGAATCTCGTCCATGAGTTTGTCACACTCCACAACGGTACTGTGACCGTCTGCGACAATGTCGGCAAAGGCGCGGTGTTCATCATCTCGATTCCTGTTGTCAGACCTGATGCGAGCGATGCCTCTTCCGTGTCAGAAAGCTGCGGCCCTGACACGGAAAAACCGTCGGCCGACAGCGCCGCGGACATCGCCGAGACTTCAGAAAAGGAACAGGCCGACAACAAG
>CAMWRO010000153.1 GCA_947176615.1 uncultured Porphyromonadaceae bacterium | reverse complement strand
CTCCCCTCTCCCCCTCTTTAACTTGAAATTCCCGCGCGGGTGCCGGGCACCCGCCTCAACATACCACCACAGATGAAACAGATTGCCAATATATTCAACACCGTTAAGACCCGCATCGCGGCCGCGTTGATGCTCGCCATCGCCATGACATCGTGTCACGGCATGATTTTCCGCGACGAGGGTGACTGCGACCCTTACTACAAGGTCAGGTTTGTCTATGACATGAACATGAAGTTTGCCGATGCCTTCCATGTCGAGGTAAACGACGTGACACTCTATGTCATCGACAACAAGACCGGCAAAGTAGTGTGGCAGAAACGGGAATCAGGCGAAGCCCTCAACACTCAGGGTTACATGATGGATGTCGATGTCGCCCCGGGCAACTATACACTCATCGCATGGGCCGGTGACGGACACCGCACTTCATTTTCCGTAAGCGAAAACGACTGGCGCGACAATCTGCAATGCAAGCTCAACCACAAGCGTCTCCCCGACGGGTCGGCCCACAGCTATGACAACCTCGACCGCCTCTACTACGGCAAGCTCGACACAGCCGAGTTTACCGACGAGCAGGGAGTGCATGTGTTCACCGTCCCCCTCGTCAAGGACACCAACACAATCCGCATCATTCTCCAGCATCTCTCGGGAAACCATGTGGACAAAGATGATTTCACTTTCTCGATTACTGACGACAACGCGTTTCTTGACTGGGACAACTCGCTGATTGACTACGAGCCTGTCACCTATCACGCATGGCACACCGACGAGGCTATGGCCGGCATCATTCTGCCGTCGAGCGGCACAGGTTCCCGGGCCGAAAACACCGAAAACTATCAGAAGTGCAGCGCGGTGGTGGCCGAAATATCGGTGAGCCGACTGATGACCCACCGCAACCCGGTGCTGCGAATCAACAGGACCACCGACAACAAGACCATTGTCACTATCCCCATCATCGACTACTGCATCATGTCGAAAAGCTATGACAACCTCTCTATCCCCAATCAGGAATACCTCGACCGTCAGGACACCTACCCGATGACTTTCTTCCTCGACGAGCGCGACGAATGGATCAGCAGCTACATCTGTATCGGCGCGTGGAAAATCGTGCTTCAAAATTCTGAAATCTGATAAATCAGCCTATCCGTCATGAACACAGCGATAAAATACCTGCTGACAGCGCTGACAGCGCTCGTCGCCGCCTCCTGCTCGGGAGGTGACGAGCCGTCGCGCCCTTCGGGTGACGAGCCGTTGCGTGTCGGGTTCATCCTTACCCTCGGCGACAATGGCTCGCGTGCGCCCGAAACTCCCGAAGGAGGGTATGACAAGGGAAGCGGTTACGAGAACTATATCGATGTTCCGGGAAAAGATTTCATGTTCCTTTTCTTTGACGACAAGAACAAGTATGTCGCCTCTATCGACGTGGAGTCAGTCATCCCGCTCGAATCTACAACCATCTCCAAGACCTACAGCGTCCTCGGCTCGTGCCGCGGCAATCTCCCCGACCGGCCGCTCAAAGTGGTCGCCCTCGCCAACTGGGGCGCGGGAAACTATCCCACCGGCCTTGTCGCGGGAGAAACAACCGTCGACGAAGTGTGTGAGCAGACCTATGATTTCACCTCCGCCATGATGGAGTTGTCGGCCGATAACACCATCCCCCTCTACGGAATCAAAGAATACGCGTCGCTTACGTTTGATTCCAACAGTTTCTGTGACCTCGGCACCCTTCATCTCCTCCGAGCCTACGCCAAGGTCGAGGTGTATCTGTCAAGCGAGACCGTCAAGGCCGGCTGGAAACTTGAAGATGTGGAGATGACGCGCTATAACACCAAGGGTTACCTCGCCCCTAAAGCCTATCGTCAAGGCGACTACGTCCACAACGACTATGACCTTGACTATATCTCCACACCGCGCGTCCCCTCCACGGCCACGGTCGGAGACAACCTGAAATTTATCGAAGCCACTGAAGGGTCATCGTTCATCGCCTATGTGCCTGAATACCGCAACACCGGCACCGACGCGACCCCGACCGGCATCCGAGTCAAGGTCGGCGGCAACGACGAGTATGACCCCGACTATGAGCCTGACTGGGTGACAATCCAGCTCGTGAAGGACGGCACTACCGACCCCTATGACCTGTTGCGCAACTGCTGGTACCGCATCGAGATATACAAAAACCTCGACCGCGTTCAGGTGCAGGTGGTACCCTACGGCGAAGTCGAGCTCGAACCCGATTTCGGTCTCCAGATCGGGGCCAACCTTGTACCCGTCACCGACGAAAACGGACAGATACAGTTTTACTATGACCGCGAGACAGGAAAATATTACGGCACCGACAAGACTACCGTAATCAACAACCCCTATGACATCCTCAATGTCGACCCGGTAACCGGATTTGTCATTATAAAAGACATCAATGGCCGCTCTATCTGCCTCTATGACATGAAGGAGGGCAAATACTGGGTAACAAGAGTCGGGGCGGTTAATACCCGTGTGGAAATCCACAACCCATTCTCCAAAGTCGTAGATGAAGATGACCCTACAACCCCCGACGTGAACGAGAAAGGATGGCTGACATTTACCGCGAAAGGGACTGACGGGGAAGATGTGTTTATCTGCTTCTATGACAGCTCGACCGCCAAGTATTATAACAGCAACAAGAAGGAGATTCCCTCGCCGTTTACATTCAATAATCCATAAAGACCGCTCTAAGGCCGGTATCGAATTGATGACATTATAAAAGTTATATATTCATTATGAAGTACATCCGCTTTATCCATATATCATTCCTCCTCGCTGTGACGTGCCTACTTGCAGGATGCCGCGACGATGCTCTCGGCGATTTCGGCGACATCGAGGAAGGTGTGGCCAGCGTATCGGTGAAATTGTCATGGGACCGTGGCGACGAAGTCGGCATCGACAGCCGTACCGGTGACCCCGGAGACCTGATTCAGGACATCAAGTCGCTCTACATGTTCATCTATGACAAAGACGGCAACCTTTACAACGACCGTTATTACAAGGTTACGGATGAAAACGGCAACCACGACACAGAACTCAAAAATGTCAGTGTCGACAACGGCGACAATCGCGAAGACAACGAAAAAGGCGAAAACGGACTCGGCGACGCGCTGCAGGGACGCGCACAGTTTGACATGGAACTCAACCGCGGAGAATACTATATCTATGCTGTCGCCAATGTCGATGTCCCCGCCCTCGATAAAGAAAAATACTCGACCCGCGACAAGCTGAAAGCCATCTCTTTCATCTGGGACCTGAAAGATACCGGGAACAACAGCCAGATGTTTGGCATCTTCTCGCTCAACACCCCCAACCGCAAAGCTACCGACGCGGCCCCTCTGCGCATCAACGCCAAGAGCGTGATGATTCACAGCTGGGTGCGCCGCCTCGCGTCAAAAGTCACCGTTGCTTTTGACGGAAGCGAGCTGTATGACAACGTGCAGGTCTACATCGAGACCATCACCATCCATGACATCCCGAAAAGCTGCACCCTCGGCAACGAGAATCATCCGGGAGGAAGCGAATTTGCGCCCAAAGACCGCTACAGCGTTCTGCACGAGACCGGGAAAACCATCACCGTTCAGGAAATACCCGAAGGCACCAACTATATCACCCCGGCGACATTCCTGCATGTGTGCAACTCGTCACACCCCTATCTCGGAAAAGGAGACGAATCGACACCCGAAAGCGTGAAAGACGAGATGCACGAACATGAGTCTGAGTCACTGTTCTTCTACGAAAACATGCAGGGAACAGGAAAATCCAAAAAACAATCTCAGGACGGAACCCACATCGACTTTGACTCCCCCGTCGAAAACGATGTCACATCGGGATGGAAAGACAACAAGCCATTCGGCACCTACATCGAGGTCGTCGGGTTCTATCGCTGCGTCTCAGCCGACGGGTCAATGGGGTCAGGCCCCATAAAGTACCGTTACATGCTCGGCAAGGGTGATACCGACTACAATGCCGAGCGAAACACCCATTACAAACTGACCCTGAAACTCAAGGGCTACGGCAACGACTACGACTGGCACATCGACTACCAGACCACCCCGGGATTGCATGTCACAAATCCCCAGTACATATCCTATCTATATAACAAGCGCATGAACGCGACTGTCAAGATGGTAGGCGCCATTCCCGACGGTTATGTTCTGCGTGCTGAAATAGTTGAATGCAGCTGGGAACCTTATGGTGACGGGTCAGAAGACTTCCCTCTTGTAAAAGACGTCGTCGGGCATGACGGCATCACCCGTCAGTTCTACTATAATAAGGGCGATGTAGATGATGACGGACCGTGGAATTCGTTCTTATCCTTGAGACAGACCAATGTCGTCAAGGTCGAAGTTGAGGGTTTTGAGGGTGGTGCATCTCAATCGGTTCCCGACTCCTACATTTCGGGGGGCAGCAACCACTATATCAAAACCGACTATAACACATCGGGTGGAGTGAGCCAAGGACTGAGAGATTATGAAATCACCGAAGGCCAGCATAGCAGTAACACTGAGCGAGAAGGAGTCTACAATGTCAGCGTTACAAAAAGATCCTCTAACGGAACCCCAACTGAACGCGTGTTTACAATCCCGATTTTTACCCGGGCAAAAGAGTTGGTGACCAAGAGCGGATTCACCGGCAATAACCCTTTTTACTCATATCCGCGCCACGGCAAGATTAAATTTTCGATTTATAATCCCGAGACCGGCGAAACCTACGGTGACCCCGTATATCTTGACATGATTCAGGTGAGACGCATCCTCAATCCTAAAGGAGTGTGGCGAAAGAAAGGGTCTACTGAAAAATTCCATGTGCGGCTGATGAGGCTGCAAAGCCTCGACGGTTCTGAATTCAAACCGTTTAAATCAATCGGCAAATGGAGTGCTGAAATTGTCACCCATAGCGACCCCATAGTCACGCTTTCCTCTACCACCGACGGCAGCGGAGACAATGCGCCGCAAAACGGCTCGCGCATCGAAGGGGAAGATGAGTGTTATATCGATTTCGATATAAATTTTAACGGAAGTACCGGGTGCGCAATTGTCAAAATCAGATATCACAATTATACCTGCGAGCATGACATTTTTGTCAGGGAGGGGTATGACCCGATCGATGTGGCCGGAAAAGGCACGTTGTGGACTTCGTTTAATGTCGACCACTTTGAAAAGGTCGGAGACAAATATAAAGCAATCCCAACTACGTCGCCAATAGCCGAAGGGTCATTGTTCCGCCGCACAAGCCATGTTGCCATTTTACAGTCCAACAACAACCGGTATCCGCGTTGCGTAAGACCTGCGGCCGAGGCAAAATTTGCAGTTCACGACCCCGACGACAGCAACACAACGGAAATGACATGGGACGAGATTATCTCGAAGAAAAAAGGAGATTACAACAAATGGGAAATCATTGGAGAGAGCGAAAACGAACACATTGCGGCCAATACGGATGTTTACGACAACCAACTGATTTCCAAGTCAACAAATGACAACTCTTTTCCCATAGCCAAATCCTATGGTATTGTCTATGCCGACGGTGCCACAGAGACACTTACCAGTGTAAAAGAAGCAACCGGGTATGACGGCACCAACCCTGCCTACGGCATGATGGGTGTAATTGTATATAACCGCAATACCTGTGACCAGATATTTTTCCCGCTTGGTACCGAATGGCACGGGCATCGCAAACACCGCGTAGGATGGAGAAACAATGACACCAACGGGACATTGCGATATGCCAGCCGAAGCGAGGTGTGGGGACATTTCTCGTCCGACTTGGGGACATTGAAAACGCGCCCGCTGTTTTATGACCTTTATGAGCGTCCCGGGGCAATTTATTGGTTCAGAGACAGGGTGTTATCAATTCCAGAGATTCCCATAGGAACCAGCGGCTCCACATATAATGACGGGACCAAATCCTGCGCGCTCGATATGAACTTCTACACGATGGGGTTTGAAGGATACATGAACGATGCGGCACCAAATGATGGTATAGATCCAGACCATACCAAAAGTCATGCATGCTTTATCCGCACTGTGATTTCAAATAAATGACCAAGCAAGCAGATTGCAACACAAAGCGGCTGTTTTGGCCTATTTGGCCCCAACAGCCGCTTTGCATTTTGCAGATTCGTTTTTTTAGGTTAATTTTGGTCTCGTTAAACGCTATTGATTATGAAAAAAAGTATCGCCGCAATATTGACCCTGCTGCTCGGCATCACGACCGCCGTTGCCGCCGACGTGGCATTTGTCGACACCGGCAAGAGTGACCGGTTTATCGAGATTGACGTTCACGCACTCGTCGGGGGGAGCTATGTCACCAACAACTACACCGACATCTTCCCCGAGATTTCTGACATCAACTCGTCGATGCGCGCCGCCGGAGGCTTAGGGGCCGGGGCCAAGTTCAATTTCAGCCGTTTTTTTGCCATCGGGACCGAGCTCAACCTGACATTCAACTCCACGCGCATCACCTTTAACGTCACCGCCAAGGATGACCGCCATCTGAGCGACGTGTATCTGCGCAACAGTTTCCGCTATTTCAACATCCCGATTTATGCCTCGTTCAACTTCAACCTCGCCGACTGCGTCAGATGGAACGTGGACTGCGGCCTCTATTACAGCTATGGCTCGGGAGGAAAACAGAACGCCACCATCTACACCGCCAGTATCAACGACTTGGGCCAGCTCATTCTCGACGGGAGCACTGCCAAGACCGGATACTTCAACGACTCGGGCAGTTTCATCAACTCATACCACCGCTCTGACATCGGCCTGCACATCGCGACGGGTCTGACATTCTATAACCGGGTGACCGTCGGGGTGCGCACTCAGACCGGGTTCAAAAACATCGCCAAGACCTACGGCATCTCCAAGCCCACCTGCCACAACTTCAACTTCTTCGCCACAATCGGATACATATTTTAAAAGATAACAAATAACCGCGGCGGAAACCACACATCCCCGGTAGCGTCACGCCGTGGCGCAATGTCGCTAACTTAGAGGGCGTTTCATAACAAATGTTAATCCAAAGTGGTAGCATCTTTCAGTTAACTCGTTATT
>CAMWRO010000152.1 GCA_947176615.1 uncultured Porphyromonadaceae bacterium | reverse complement strand
AACGCCTCCGAAATGACCGCGCTTTTGATATGCATTTAATCTGAACATCTACTTAGATTCTGATTCTTTGACAGCGCGGATGAAAATGTCGTTCATTGACGAGATACTTTCGTTAAATCCGGCCAGACTGACATTCTCGTTGGCAATCGTGATGAGGTCGCGCAGCGAGGCTCCGTCGTTGAGGTGCAGGCTGACGCGATTGCGTCCCTGTCCGTCGGGTTCGCCGAGTGAGAATTCTCCGGCGACAGGGAGCAGCTTTTCCATCAGGACACGGGCATCGCCGCTGAACGTGAGGTCGTAACGGTTGCCGAAGAAACGGCGGCGCAGTTCGTCGACGTTTCCGCTGAGGATGTTGCGGCTCTTGTTGATGAGGGTGATGTTGTCACAGATTTCTTCGACCGACGACATGTTGTGGGTCGAGAAAATCACTGTTGCGCCTTCGTTTTTCAGCTGAAGGATTTCATCTTTGAGAAGATTGGCGTTAATCGGGTCGAATCCTGAAAACGGCTCGTCGAAAATCAGCAGCTTCGGGCGGTGAAGTACGGTCACGATAAACTGGACCTTCTGGGCCATGCCTTTGGAGAGTTCCTCGACTTTTTTGTCCCACCAGCCGGAGATGTCAAACTTGTCAAACCACTGTTTCAGTCTGATTGTCGCATCATGTTTGGAAAGACCTTTCAGCCGGGCGAAAAACACCGCCTGCTCGCCCACTTTCATCTTCTTGTAGAGTCCGCGTTCCTCGGGGAGATAGACGATGTGCGCGACATCGTTCTGAGTCAGCGGGTGGCCGTCGAGAATCACGCGCCCTGAGTCGGGGGCGGTAATGTGGTTGATTATTCGGATAAGTGTGGTTTTGCCCGCGCCGTTGGGCCCGAGCAGACCATACACGCAACCTTGTGGCACGTTGAGCGACACATTGTCGAGGGCGACATGTGAAGCATAGGCTTTGGTCACATTTTCAACTTGTAATATATCCATTGTTAGTTAACGTTTTTTTGTGACATTAGACGTGCAAAACTACAAAAAGTTTCAGTTATGGCGAAAAATATATAAAAAATAAGAGGGGGGTTAGAGGCCGAAGATTCTAATCAGGCCCTGCGCGAGGGTTTCTCCTTCGGGATTTTCATTTTCGGGGCCGTAGTCGCGATGGGAGGATTTGCGGACTGTGTCCCGATAACCGTCCTGACGGCGGTTGTCGGGACACAGTCCGTTATCGGAACGGCGGTGACGGGGATAGAGATCAGGATTTTGTTCTCGTTTCTTCTTGCGACGGGCGGCTGCGGCGCGGGCAGAGCGGGAGCGGCGGATTGACTTGTCAATCATGTCTTGGAAAATCAGGAAGATGCGGTATCCTTCGTGAGGGGTCAGGTGGATGGCATCGGTTGAGAGTTCGCCGGTCGTGAGGTAGTTGCGGACAAGGTGGATGACGGCGTGGAAACAGTCGGCATCGGCACATTCGAGACAGAGTCGCTCGATGACCTCGGTCATGATGATGCGGAAGGCGCGGTCAGAGACGAGGTAAGGGGTGGTTTTCGGAGGGTTCATGTGTATCTTGCTTTTTTCAGCAAAGATACACATGAAAAAACAGGGGGTGTAATGCGATAATGTCGCATTGTTCAGATACATCATCGATATTTATTTGCATAATATACTGCTTTATCATATCTTTGTCAACGAATTGCAGTTAATGTTGTAGAGACAGCCTCAACTCGATTCAACATCATTGTTGAAAGGCGGAGCAATCCGTCGAAAAGGTGTTATTGAAATTTTATCTTCTAAGTTCAAACTTGGCCGTATGAAATTCAGCGAAGATAAGAGACAATTGCACCTGCATCGGCAGCTATATACTATCCCTAAGTGGGATTATATATGCCTATCCGGTGTGGGGCTGTCGTCTTATCCGCTGAATAGGTAAGCCAAGACCTGAACTTAGGATAAGATGGAGATACATTCCCCGCACCTTTTTCTATTTGTAAAACCGTTTCATTGGGGGGATGGGAAACACACAATTGTTTTATAAAGGATGAACATAAACGGGTTTAAAAGCAAGGATAGCCATGCGCGTTTATATCAGTTTCTTGCACGATGGGAAAAGTATGCTCAAGAAAATGATAATAGCGAGGTAAGCCTTATTGATGCTTTTCCAAAGCTGCGGGTAATTAAGAATCAGCTGAAACTATTCAAGTCACAACATGCAACTATTGAAAAGAAAAAGGCCGTTGTTGAAGACGGATCCTTCTGGATGTCTGATGGAAAAACTATTGCTCACTTTATTAAGCATGTGCGCAATTCAATTGCACATTGCTATATATCCAAAAGCAATGGATATGTAACAATTATCGACTATCGCTGCAATAACAATAGAACAGAACGTAAAATAAGTTGTTTCGGTCGTATTGGTGAAACTGCATTCAATCAGATTGTTGACGCGATAATTGCCGACTAACGCAATGATAAAGCATGGTCTAAGTTAAAAATCAAGTATTGCGATTCTTAGTTTTATAACATAACTATTTCTCAATTGAAATTTCATTAACCAACAAAAAATCAAAAATTATTACGGATGAAAAATTTATTTCAAAAGGCGGCATTGATGCTGTCAATGCTATTCACCTCCATCACGGCATCGGCCTATGATTTCGAGGTTGACGGAATTTATTATACTGTTGTATCTTTGTCAGATCTGACAGTTAAAGTTGCGTCAGGAGATGTAAAATATGAAGGAGATATCGTTATCCCTTCGACAGTAAACTATAATAACCGCACCCTTTCGGTTACCTCAATCGGGTCTTCTGCGTTCTGTGTCAGCCGCGGTCTGACCTCAGTCACGATACCCAATTCGGTTACCTCAATCGGGGATTCTGCGTTCTCTGGTTGCAGCGGTCTGACCTCAGTCACGATACCCAATTCGGTTACCTCAATCGGGGATTCTGCGTTCTCTGGTTGCAGCGGTCTGACCTCAGTCACGATACCCAATTCGGTTACCTCAATCGGTAAGAGTGCATTCGAGAGGTGCAAATTGTTAAAGACTGTGAACTTGTCAGAAGGGTTAGAAACTATTGGCGAATCATGTTTTTCTGATTCCGGTATTGAAGGATTGATTATTCCCAATAGTGTGACATCTGTTGGTGATAAAATATTAGATGGTTGTTCTAATTTTAGAAAGCTACAAATTGGGAGCGGCATCAACGGTTTCGGATCTTGGTTTATAGCTCCGATTAAATATATTAACGTGTTAAAAATCAGCGACAGCGATGTTGCTTTTGGATTTGGGACTTTTGGGTATAATGCTAATTCTAGCTATCGAACTCTGTTCCGGATTAGAGAAGCGTATATCGGTCGGCCTCTGACTTCTGAGAATCAATATTATCCACTTGAGTATATCAAAACTCTCAAAAAAGTAGAATTTGGAGGATTTTGTGAAGAAAATTATTCTTTATGGGAATGCAGTTCATTAACGACTCTGATTTTGGGAGAAAACGTTAGTAGTGTTTATGCTGGTTCTGACATTCCTTGTAACAGTCTCACTGAGATATATGTAAAAGCATCGGTGCCTCCAACTGTGAAAAGAGACTTTGACAATAAGATTTATATTAATACGACACTTTATGTCCCCAAGGGAACTCTTGAGGCTTATCAGGCGGCTGACGGTTGGAAAAATTTCTGGAATATAACAGAATATGATTACCCCAATATGAGTAAGGTCGATAGCGTTACCCGCGACGAGGTCGGTGTGACCGTAGAGGGGAGCAGCATTGTGGTCAATTCTCCCGTGCCCGACGCGGTGATTGATGTATATGACCTCAGCGGCCGAGTGGTCTATCATGGTCATGATACCGCCATCAATGATCTTACCGGTGGAATATATATCGTCAAACTCCTCGGCAAGACGTTCAAGATTGCAGTAAGATAATAGTTTCCGACGATATATAATACAAGCGACCGCATGGAGAAAAGTCTCTCTGTGCGGTCGTTTGTGTTTTTATGTCCGACCGGCGTTGCAGAATCCGGTGCAATCTGCAAGGATTGGGTAGTCCCGTGAAACCACCTGCCATTCATCCCCGCAATCCGCAAGGATTGCGGGGATGTCGCTATGAAGACCTCGGAGGGTGTGCCATCTTGCACCTCGGTCATGATGATGCGGAAGGCGCGGTCAGAGACGAGGTAAGGGGTGGTTTTCGGAGGGTTCATGTGTATCTTGCTTTTTTCAGCAAAGATACACATGAAAAAACAGGGGGTGTAATGCGATAATGTCGCATTTTTCAATGGAGAATTGAGAATTGACAATTGATAATTGCTATACGCGATAAATCGCAATGCCGGGACAAACACACCCGATTCCACATTCTGACGCTTTTTCCATAGCGGCTCCGGGGACTTGGGTTTACCAAATCCAAGTGGCGCGTTTCCAGATGTATTCGAGAGGGCCGTGGTTGTGGCGGCCTGTCCAGAAACGGCAGAAGATGTATTGCACGACGAAGATGGCGATGCCGACGAGGAGGCTGGCGGTGATGCCGAGACGGGTGTAGAATCCCCAGTGATAATATATGGCCGAGCCGATGATGCCTTGGGTGACATAGTTGGTCATGCTCATTTTGCCGTAAGGAATCAGGGCCGTCAGCAGTCGGCTGAATCCCTGTGTGCGGTAATAACCGAAGATGATTCCCGAGGTCAGCATCAGCATGAAACTGAGGTTGGCGAGGGACGAAAGAATGATGTGGAGAGGTGTCTTGATGTTGGGGTTGTCGATATAGCCGGGAGCGAGATTGTCGAGGCCCGAGAGGGGGAAGTAGCAGACAGTGGCAATGGCGAGCACGCGGCCCCATGTGCCGAGATGCTCGCGGTTGAACCATCCGGCGCGGCCGATGAGCATACCTGCCATGAACAGTCCGGCAGTCTGGAATATGCGTCCGTGTTCCCACGCCCATGCGAGTGACGCAAGCTGTCCTTCCCACAGGTTGACACGCACTGTCTCAAGGAACGACCCTTCGGTCTGGACCCGGAATGTCTCGGCCCAGAATGGCCCCGAGTTGATAGTGGCGATAGTATATTCGGGAGAAATCAGAGCGCGGATAATCTGATAGATGCACACCGGCTGCAACAGGCACGCGGCGCTTAGGGCGATAATCCATTTAGTGGGCAGCTTGCATGTCAGCACCAGTACAAAACCGATGAGCGCATACATCACAAGTATCTCGCCGGTGAAAAAGCAGGCGTCGATATTGCCGATGATAAAGAGAATCAGCAATCGCCAGCAGAACCGCAGACGGAAATCCTCGCCGCGCATGCGCTGGTTGTCATGCTGAATGAAGAAACTGAACCCGAAAAGCATTGCGAAAATCGCGTAGGCTTTGCCGCCGAAAGCGAAGAAAAGGCCGTTCCAGATAGCCTTGTCAGTGAAATTCAACCAGTCAGGTTGTCCCGCTGTGTCGGGGAAGGAATAGAAGTTGAAATGCTCGATGGAATGGAGCAGGATAATGGCCAGAACGGCAAACCCTCTCAGCACGTCGGCGACATCGACACGCGCATGTTTCTTGATTGTTTCAGTCATGATGTTGTATTGGTGGGGATTGGTTTTTCAGTGATGACGGGTGAGGCGAGACTGTCGGCGACATGGCGTCGCATGAGAATCAGGGTCAGCATGGTGGGGAAGGCCATGAGGGCGTAGAACAGGTCGCAGAACCCGACGGCGACACCCAGTGGCATGACGGCGAAAATGACGAGGGTGGCGATGAAAAACCATGTGTACCACCGTGCTCGTTGTTCGCCCCACAGGTAGGCGGCGCAGCGGGTGCCGTAGAATGAGTAGCTGAACATGGAGGAGAGGGCAAAACACAGGACGATTGCCATCAGCAGGTATTTTCCTCCGGGAATTGCCGAATGGAAAGCGTTCATGGCGATTTCGAGTCCCTTGACCCCGCCGTCGGCAGGTATGTCGCCGCACAGCAGGATGGCGAGGGCGGTGAGTGTGCAGACGAATCCCGAGTCAATCGCGGGGCCGAGCATGGCGACGAGTCCTTCGCGGACAGGCTCGCGGTTGTCAGATGCGCCGTGCATTATCGTGGCTGTCCCGACCCCCGCATCGTTGACAAGCGCGGCGCGGCGGGCGCCGATAATGGCGATTCCGGCAAGCGCGCCCCAGCCGGCACGGAGGTTGAACGCCTCGCTGAAAATGGAGCGGAACACGCCGGGGACACCGTGGATATTGGTGGCGATGATGTAGAGGACGAGGATGAAGTAGAGACCCACCATGAAGGGGACGAGCCACGAGGCGACGCGGGCGATGCGCCTGATGCCGCCGAGAGCCACAAGGGCGACGAGCATGGCGACGCTGATGCCGAAAATGAGACGGAACGATGAGTCGTTGCTCCATCCCGCGATTCCCGACACCGAGGTCAGAACGGCATTGTCGGCAAGTCCCTGCGGGGTGGTGAAGGTGGTGACGACAGCCTCGGTGAGCTGGTTGACATTCATGATTGCCAGTGTGCCGAGCATTCCGGCCACGGCAAATGTCACCGCAAGCCACCGCCATCGCGGTCCGAGTCCCTTCTCGATAATATACATTGTGCCGCCGACTGAACGGCCGTCGGGGGCGGATGACTTGAACTTGGTTGTGAGCACTCCCTCATGAAATTTGGTCGACATGCCGACGAGTGCGCTGACCCACATCCAGAATATCGCTCCGGGACCACCCATGACGAGCGCGATGGCCACACCGGCGATGTTGCCCATCCCGACTGTGGCGGCCACGACCGAGGCCAGCGCCTCGACCGAGCTGATCTGCTGTCCCGATTCCGAGGCGCGTCCCGAGCGCAACTCGCGCAGCGCGTCGGGCAGGCGGCGCAAGGAGACCATCCCCGATGAGAGAAACAGATAGAGTCCCCCGCCTATCAGGGCGAAAAACAGGGGGTAGCCGCATAGGAAGTCGGCAACGGCGGTGACTGTCTGTCCGATTGATTCAATCATTGTGTTGCCTTAGAGGTTGTTTAAAAACAAATGTGAATCCAAAGCCCGTTTACACGAGTCGGATTTTGTCATGAATCGAGGGAGCATAGCTGTAGCTATGTGACCGAGGTTCAGGGAAAAAGGCGA